>CAYVYD010000051.1:0-11722 GCA_964454415.1 uncultured Hyphomicrobiaceae bacterium
CGGCCGCTGCGGCGACATCGACGCGGGGTTGCTCAAAAGCGCGCTCGCCGCCGCCAGGCAGGGGGCGGCCGACTGGGACCGCAGGGGCGGCGCGGCGCGGGCCGAGATCCTGGAGCGCGCGGCCGACTTGTTCGAGAACGACCGGTCGAGGCTGATGGCGGTGATGATCCGCGAGGCCGGCAAGACGATCCCCAACGCGCTCGGCGACGTGCGCGAGGCGGCCGACTTCCTGCGCTATTATGCGGCCGAGGCGCGCGCCCATTTCGCCGAGCCCACGGCGCTGCAGGGCCCCACCGGCGAGCGCAACGACTATTCGCTCGGTGGCGGCAGGGTCTTCGCCTGCATCTCGCCCTGGAACTTTCCGCTCGCCATCTTCACCGGCCAGGCGGCGGCGGCCCTCGCCGCCGGTAACGCGGTGGTGGCCAAGCCCGCCGAGCAGACGCCGCTCACCGCCTTCCGCGCCGTGCAGCTCTTGCTGCAGGCGGGCGTGCCGGGAGAGGTGCTGCATCTGGCGACCGGCCCCGGCGAGACCGTCGGCGCGGAGCTGGTCGCCGACCCCCGCACCGAGGGCGTCGTCTTCACCGGCTCGAACCGGACGGCGGCGACAATCGCCCGCGCCCTCGCCGCCCGCGAAGGGCCGATCGCGACGCTGATCGCCGAGACCGGCGGCGTCAACGCGATGATCGTCGATTCGAGCGCCTTGCCAGAGCAGGTGGCGCGCGACGTCCTCGCCTCGGCCTTCGATAGCGCTGGCCAGCGCTGCTCGGCGCTGCGCGTACTGTTCCTCCAAGAGGACGTGGCCGCGCCGATGCTCGCCATGATCCTGGGCGCCATGGAGGAGCTCAGGATCGGCGACCCGCTCGACTACGAGACCGATATCGGGCCGGTGATCGACGCCGACGCCAAGCGGACGCTCGATGCGCACAAGGCGAAGATGCGCGGCGACGCCCGCGAGCTGATCGAGCTCAGCCTGCCGCCCGAGAGCCGCTACGGCACCTATGTGGCGCCGGCGGTCTACGAGATCGACGGGCTGGCGGCGCTCGAGGGCGAGGTGTTCGGTCCCATCCTGCACGTCGTCCGCTACGCGGCGGGCCGGCTGGGCGAAGTGGTCGAGGCGGTCAACGCCACCGGCTACGGCCTGACGCTCGGCATCCACACCCGCATCGAGGAGACCGCCGACTTCATCGCCGAACGCGCACGCGTCGGCAACATCTACGTCAACCGCAACCAGATCGGCGCCGTGGTCGGCGTCCAGCCCTTCGGCGGCATGGGGCTCTCGGGCACCGGCCCCAAGGCGGGCGGGCCGCGCTATCTGCCGCGCCTGGCGGTCGAAAAGGTGCGCAGCACCGACATCACCGCCTCGGGCGGCAACGCCGCCCTGTTCTCGCTGCGGCCGGGCGAAGAGGACTAACGCCTCCGGCGCGAGACGTTGCCTGGGAGGAGCGCAGGCCCCATTTTAGGAGAGGCGAGAGGCCCCAGCGATCGAAGGGACGGCCATGGCGACCAAGCAGACCACCCCCGCGCCCGCCATCCGGACGGGCGAGCGGGCACCCGAGCCGGCATCGAGCGACCGCGAGGTCGCCGATTTCATCGAGCACGTCCGCGCGATGACGCCGGCGCGCACGGGCACCGGCAGCGGCCGGCTGCTGTTCGCCATGGACGCGACCATGAGCCGTCAGCCGACTTGGGACATGGCGCTCGCCCTCCAGGCCGACATGTTCGGTGCGGTCAAGGCGGTGGGCGGTCTCGACGTGCAGCTCTGCTACTTCCGCGGCTTCGGCGAATGCCGCGCCAGCAAATGGGTGAGCGATCCCGAGGCGCTGGCGCGCCTCATGACCAAGGTCTCCTGCCGCGGCGGCTACACCCAGATCGCCAAGGTGCTCGCCCACGCCAAGCGCGAGGCGGAGGGAGGCGGGATCGACGCGCTGGTCTATGTGGGCGACTGCATGGAGGAGGACATCGACCAATTGGCCGCGCTCGCAGGCGAATTGGCGTTGAGCGGCGTTCCCGTCTTCCTGTTCCAGGAGGGGCGCAACACCAGGGCCGAGCGCGCCTTCAAGGAGATCGCCAGGTTGACACGCGGCGCCCATTGCCGCTTCGATCAGGGCTCGGCCAGGCAATTGCGCGACCTGCTCACAGCGGTCGCCGTCTACGCCGCCGGCGGCCGCGCGGCGCTCGAGGACTTGAGCAGCAGCAAGGGCGGCCAGGCGCGGGCGCTGCTCGAGCAGTTGCGCTGAGGACCGCTCAAAGGTCATGACCTAACGCCCATGCAATATTTCTTCGGCGGGCTCGCTCTTCTCCTGTTGCTGATTTTCGCCGGCCGCTCCTTCGTCAAGGCCGACCCCAAGAAGCTCGCCCAGACCCTGCGCAAGATCGGCGGCTGGGCGATGCTCGCCGCGGCCGGGCTGCTGGCGCTGCGCGGCCTGTTCCCCATCGCGCTGCCATTGGCGCTGGTCGGAGCGATGCTGCTCGGGCGTGGCTTCCCCTTAACCGGCTTCCCGGGCGGTTTCGGTCCGTCGCCGGGCCGGGCCAACAAGAGCCGTGGGCAACGCTCAACGGTGCGCACCGCGCATCTCGAGATGACGCTCGATCACGACAGCGGGGAGATCGACGGCGTGGTGATCAAGGGCCAGCACGGGGGCCGCCGTCTGGGCTCCCTCGGCGTCGGCGAGCTGGTGGAGCTGCATGCGGCCTATAACCGCAAAGATCCCCGCAGCGCCCAGTTGCTCGCCGCCTATCTCGACCGGCTGCACGAAGGCTGGCGGGAAGCGGCGGGCGGCGATGCCGGCGGGGCAGACGGCGGCGGCAGGGCGGCGAGCGGCGCCATGACGGCCGATGAGGCGCTCGACGTGCTGGGGCTCGAACCCGGCGCCGGCCCCGAGCAGATCACCCGGGCGCACCGCAAGCTGATGAAGAAGCTGCACCCCGATCAGGGCGGCTCCACCTATTTCGCGGCCAAGGTCAACCAGGCCCGCGACCTGCTGATGGCGCGCGCCAAGGCGAAGTCCCGAGGAATTAATCGGCGCGCATCACCACGCAGTTGATCGAGCGCGACTTGAGGCGCGAGCAGGCCGCGCGCGCGGCGGCCTCGGAGAAGCCGGCGAAGCGGGCCCGGTAGAGCGGGCGCGAGCGGGCCCGGTAGGGAACGGTGAGCGCGTCGTGACCGGCGAGCAGATCGCCCGCCACCGACTGGACGTGGGCGAGCTGATCGCCGGCGTCGGCGGGCGATTTGTAGGCGCCCACCTGGACGTGGAAACCGCCGTCGTCCTGGGTGTCGCCCTGGGAGATCGCCGCGGTGCGGGAGACGCCGCCCCGCCGCCGCTCCTCGGCGAGTGCCTCCTCGATTTGGGCGAGTTCCTCCGGCGGTATCCTGGGCTCGCCGCCAGTCCCGGCCGGGCCTCGCCGGCTGACGAGCAGCGCCGGCGCCTCGATGCTCTGTTCGGGCTTGCGGTGGGGGAGGGGCGGTGCCGGACGCCGCCGCTTGACGGCGACCGCCAGTTTGATGGCGCGGTCGAGAATGCTGCCCATTTGGGCGTTGCGGCTCCCCGCCGTTCTGCCGCCCATCACCACCGCCACCACGTGCTTGTCGCCGCGCCGCACCGAGGAGACCAGGTTGAACCCCGACGCGCGCGTGTAGCCGGTCTTGATGCCATCGGTCCCCTTGTAGCTGTAGAGCAGGCCGTTGTGACTGCGGTAGCGGCGGCCTTGATAGACGAACTGCTTGGTGGCGAAGAACTTGTAGTGTTCGGGGTGGTCGCGCTGGATGCGGATCGCCAGCGTGATCATGTCCCGCGCCGTCGTCATCTGCTGCGCGTTGGGCAGGCCCGAGGCGTTGCGGAAGGTGGTCGACTTCATGCCAATGGCGCGCGCCTTCTGCGTCATCATCTTGGCGAAATTGACCTCGGAGCCGGCGATGTTCTCCGCCACCACGACGGCGACGTCGTTGGCCGATTTGGTCACCAGCGCGCGGATCGCGTCGATCACGCGGATCGTCTTGCCCGGTTTGAGGCCGAGTTTCGAGGGCGACTGGCCGGCGGCGTGCTTGGTGACGACGAAGTCGGTCGTGTAGTCGATCTTGCCCTCGGCGATGTAATCGAACAGCAGGTAGAGGGTCATGATCTTGGTCAGCGAGGCGGGATAACGCGGGCTGTCGGCGTGGCTCGAATAGAGCACCTTGCCGGTGTTCGCGTCCACCGCCATGCCCGAATAGGGCGCCGCCCGGGCATTGGTGGCGAGCAGGCAGCCAGCCAGCAGCGCAGCCGCCAGCAACGCCATCGCCCGCAACAGCCCTCCGCCGAGGGCGCCCCGTAAATGTTTGTTCGCTACCACGAAAACCCCGGAAACCATTCGGCCTGTTCTGAGTCGAGAAGCTAGGGGAAGGGGCGTTACAAAGCGGTTAAGCATGAACGGGTCCCGGCCGCCGCATGGTTAGCGATCGGTTTATGGTGCACCGCAAAAAAAATTATTGACATTAGGTTGTGCATTGCATATATTTTGTGCAGCGCAACAAGAGGGCGATTTGGCCGAGCGCACCTACATTTTGACCGAGAGCAGGCAAGGATTGAGAGAGATGTTGAACGGTTTTGACGAACTTCAGAAGCAGGGCCAGGCAAATTTCGATGCGGCGGTGAAGAGTTTCGGCGAGGTCAACAAGGGGCTCCAGGAAATCGCGAGCGAAGTGACCGACTACTCGAAGAAGGCCTTCGAGGAGAGCACCCAGGTGTTCGAGAAGCTGGTCGGCGCCAAGTCGCTCGAGCAGGCCTTCGAGATCCAGACGAGCTTCGCCAAGAAGGCATACGACGACTACATCGCCGAGTTCACCAAGCTGAGCGAGATGTATGTCGACCTCGCCAAGGAGGCCTACAGGCCGGTCGAGTCGGCGATCACCAAAAAAGCGTAAAGCCTCGTCACAGACGCCTAACGCTGAAAAAGGATCCGGCGGAGACGCCGGGTCCTTTTTTATTTGCGCCGGGCGGGGCCGGGCCTTGCCCGGCCGCCGCCGTCACAGACGGTTCGCGGGTATCTTGAAGTAATGGTGGCCGTCGCCCTCGGCCGGCGGAAGGCGGCCGCCGGCGAGATTGACCTGGAGCGCGTGCAGCATCCGGTCGGGGAGGCCGAGCGTCTTGTCGCGGGCTTCCCGCGTGGCGACGTACTCGGCCTCGCTCACCCCCTCGGCCACGTGGATGTTCGAGGCCTTGTGCCCGGCCACAGTCGCTTCCCATTGCGGCTCGCGCCCGCCCTTGCAGTAGTCGTGGCCGACGAACAGCCGGGTCTCGTCGGGCAGGGCGAGGATTTGCTGGATCGAGTGGAACAGCGTCTTGGCACTGCCGCCGGGAAAGTCGGCCCGCGAGGTGCCGCTGTCGGGATACATCAGCGTGTCGTGAACGAAGGCGGCGTCCGAGCCGATCACATAGGTGATCGAGGCGAGCGTGTGCCCGGGCGAGAACATCACCCGGACGTCCATCTCGCCGAAGGAGAAGGTGTCGCCGTCGCTGAACAGCCTGTCATAGGCGGCGTCCGCGTCGAAGGCGTCGGGACGGTTGTAGAAGTCGCGCCACAGAACCGCGACCTCGCGCACCTTCTCGCCGATGGCGTGCGGCGCGCCGAGCTCGTCGGCGAGGACGCGCCCGGCGGTGAAATGGTCGGCGTGGGGATGGGTGTCGAGCACCCAGGCGACCTTCAGCTTTTCCTTTTCCACATGGGCGAGCAGGGCGTCGGCCGCTTCGCTCGAGGTGTGGGCGTTGCGGGGGTCGAAGTTCCACACCGGATCGATGATGACGGCCTCACCCGTGGCGGGATCGGCCACGATATATTGAACGCTGCCCGTGTCGGGTTCGTAGAAGCCCCACACGTCGGGGGAGGAGGGACCCTGCGACGGGCTTTTCCGCATCTGGCTCATCGTCTTCTTCCCTGTCATCTCCAATTCCATTGCTGCCGGTGGCGGTTTTCCGGCGGCGCCGAAATCATCCGCGACGCCGCCGCTTCGGGCCGGTTGCTCACGCGAAACGAATTGGCGCCGGCTGACCGAACCGCACAGGTGGGTTCTCCGAAAATGCTCTCACGTGGGAAAATGTTCCGGCAAGACGTTCCCGCTACGCTAACGGGACGCTCCCCGTTCGTCAAAATCATCCCTTCCTATCCGGCCGCGGTAGCGCCGGCGGAGGGCCACCGCACCCGCCCACGGCCTTTTTGACGGCGCCGAATTGCACCCATGGCCGCGATGCCCTAAATAATGACGGGCGCTGGGAGCGGGTTCGAGTCGCGCCGCGCGGCGGCGTCTCGGGAGGCCAGGGACAAGCGGAAGGCCAGACCAATACCAGAATGAAGATTTCGGCGATGTCGCAAAACAATCGGGACGACCGCCGTGACGACTCAGGCACCGGTATCGTCACCAAGGCCAAGACGAAGACCAAGAAGCCGAGTCTCTACCGGGTCCTGCTACTCAATGACGACTACACCCCGATGGAGTTTGTCGTCTATATTTTGGAGCGGTTCTTCAACAAGGGCCGGGACGAGGCGACGCGCATCATGCTGCACGTGCACCAGAAGGGCGTCGGCGTCTGCGGTGTCTACACCTATGAAGTGGCGGAGACCAAGGTGACCCAAGTGATGAACTTTGCCAGAGAGCACCAGCATCCGCTACAGTGCACCATGGAAAAGGAGTAGGATCGGTCTCGTGACCTCGTTTTCATCCAGTCTCGAAGAGGCGCTCCACCGGGCGCTTGAATACGCCAACGAGCGCAGCCACGAATACGCGACGCTCGAGCATCTGCTGCTGGCGCTGCTCGACGACCGCGACGCGGCCGCGGTGATGCGCGCCTGCGACGTCGACATCGACGCGCTGCGGGAGAAGCTGCTCGACTATATCGACAACGATCTGGCGGGCCTGGTGCTGGATGGCAAGGAGGAATCGCAGCCCACCGCGGGCTTCCAGCGCGTCATCCACCGCGCCGTGGTGCACGTGCAGTCATCGGGCCGCGAGGAGGTGACGGGCGCCAACGTGCTGGTGGCGATATTCGCCGAGCGCGAGAGCCACGCCGCCTTCTTCCTGCAGGAGCAGGACATGACCCGCTTCGACGCGGTCAACTACATCTCCCACGGCATCGCCAAGCGGGCCGGCATGTCCGAGCCCAAGCACGTGCGCGGCGTCGACGACGACGCGGCCACGGTCGAGGGCAGCGAGGAGAAGCGCCGCAGCGCCGACGCGCTCGACGTCTATTGCGTCAACCTAAACGAGAAGGCGCGCAAGGGCCGCATCGATCCGCTGATCGGCCGCGAGGCCGAGATCAAGCGCACCATCCAGGTGCTTTGCCGGCGGCAGAAGAACAATCCGCTGTTCGTCGGCGACCCCGGCGTCGGCAAGACCGCGATCGCGGAAGGCTTGGCGCGGCGCATCGTCAAGGGCGAGGTGCCGAAAGTGCTGGATGACGCCACCATCTTCCAGCTCGACATGGGCGCGCTGCTCGCCGGCACCCGCTACCGCGGCGATTTCGAGGAGCGGCTCAAGGCGGTGATGCAGGAGATCGAGGCCTATGACGGCGCGATCCTCTTCATCGACGAGATCCACACCGTGATCGGCGCCGGCGCCACCTCGGGCGGCGCCATGGACGCCTCCAACCTGCTGAAACCGGCGCTGCAGAGCGGCACGCTGCGCTGCATCGGCTCCACCACCTACAAGGAATACCGCCAGCACTTCGAGAAGGACCGCGCGCTGGTGCGCCGGTTCCAGAAGATCGACATCCACGAGCCGAGCGTGCCCGACGCGATCGACATCCTCAAAGGGCTCAAGCCCTATTTCGAGGACTTCCACAAGATCCGCTACACCAATCAAGCGATCAAGACGGCGGTCGAGCTCTCGGCCAAATACATCCACGACCGCAAGCTGCCCGACAAGGCGATCGACGTGATCGACGAGACCGGCGCCTCGCAGATG
This sequence comes from uncultured Hyphomicrobiaceae bacterium, assembly GCA_964454415.1. Classification (GTDB taxonomy): domain Bacteria; phylum Pseudomonadota; class Alphaproteobacteria; order Rhizobiales; family Methyloligellaceae; genus JAJFHN01. The sequence goes on from CAYVYD010000051.1 coordinate 7,934, forward strand.
CTGCAGCCGGAGTCGCGGCGCAAGAAGACGATCGGCGTCAAGGAGGTCGAGCACACCGTCGCCACCATGGCGCGGATCCCGCCCAAGACGATCTCCAAGTCCGACGAGGAGGTGCTCGCCAATATCGACCGCGAGCTCAAACGCATGGTGTTCGGCCAGGATCAGGCGATCCACGCGCTGGCCTCGGCGATCAAGCTGTCGCGGGCCGGCCTGCGCGAGCCCGAAAAGCCGATCGGCGCCTATCTGTTCTCGGGCCCAACCGGCGTCGGCAAGACCGAGGTCGCGCGCCAGCTCGCCAGCTCGCTCGGCGTCGAGCTGCTGCGCTTCGACATGTCCGAATACATGGAGCGCCACACGGTCTCCCGCCTGATCGGCGCGCCGCCAGGTTACGTCGGCTTCGACCAGGGCGGGCTGCTCACCGACGGCATCGACCAGCACCCCTATTGCGTGCTGCTGCTGGACGAGATCGAGAAGGCGCATCCCGATCTCTTCAACATCCTGCTGCAGGTGATGGACCACGGCAAGCTCACCGACCACAACGGCAAGAGCGTCGACTTCCGCAACGTCATCTTGATCATGACGACCAATGCGGGCGCCGCCGATCTCGCCAAGCCGCCGATCGGCTTCGCCCGCGAGAAGCGTGAGGGCGACGACGAGGAGGCGATCAACCGCATGTTCTCGCCCGAGTTCAGGAACCGGCTCGACGCGGTGATCCCGTTCAACGGTCTGCCGCCCGAGGTGATCACCAAGGTCGTCGACAAGTTCATCTTCGAGCTCGAGGCCCAGCTCCAGGAACGCGGCGTCGCCATCGAGCTTTCCGAAGAGGCCAATGCCTGGCTGGCGGTGAAGGGCTTCGACGAGAAGTTCGGCGCCCGGCCGCTGGCGCGCGTCATCCAGGAGCACATCAAGCGCCCCTTGGCCGACGAGCTGCTGTTCGGCAAGCTCAAGGCGGGCGGAACGGTCCGCGTCGTGGTCGAGAAGAAGGACGGCGAGGAGGTGCTCGGCTTCCAGTTCATCGAACCCGAGGCGAAGCCGAAGAAGCCGCCGCGCCCGTCGGGCGGCGGGTCCGCCAAGCCGCGCAAGAAGGCGACCGGCAAGCAGAGCGCGCGGGGACGCAACGCCAAGAAGAACGCCTCTCCAAAAGGCAAGGGATCCGGTAAGGCGGGCTCGAGCCCGGTGCCGAAGGTTCCCCTCCCGGCCCGGTAGCCGGCCACTTGGCGAGCGAGACGACCGCGCCCCCCAGGCCCGGCTGGACGGAGGGCGCCACGCGCGGCGAAGCCTTTCGGCGCGGCATTCTGGAAGCGCCTTCGGTCTCCTTCATCGTCATCGTCACGATGTTCGTCGGCTTCGGCGCGCTCGCCCGCGACGTCGGTCTCGGCATCGTCCAGGCGGTGTTCATCTCGGCCACGGTGTTCGCGCTGCCGGGCCAGGTGGTGCTCGCCGATCAGATCGCTCACGGGGCGGCGCTGGCGGCGGCCTTTCTCGCCGTGACGCTGACCGCGATCCGCCTGCTGCCGCTCACCGCCTCGCTGCTCCCGCATCTGCGCGACCGCCGGACGCCCCACTGGCAGGAATATTTCCTCTCCCACATCATCGCGGTCACCGTCTGGATCGAATCCATGCGCCGGCTGCCGCCGCTGCCGGCCGAGCTGCGGGTGCCCTATTACACGGGCTTCGGCGCCACGCTGTTCACCGCCAATCTGGCCGCCACGGCGCTTGGCTTCGCGATCGCCGGCCAGGTGCCCCCGGCGCTCGCCGCCGCGCTGATCTTCCTCACGCCGGTCTATTTCTTCCTGTCGCTGATCGCCACCTCGCAGAACTTCGGCGACCGGCTGGCGCTCGCCTTCGGTTTCGTCATGGGCCCGGCGCTCTATCTCATCGTTCCCGGTCTCGACCTGGTTCTGACCGGCCTGGTCGGCGGCACCGCCGCCTATGGCGCGCTGCGCCTGAAGGAGGCGGGCAAGAAGTGACCGGGGACGCGTCGAACCCTTATCTGTTTCTGTTGATCGCCGGCTTCTGCGCCACCGCGCCCTGGCGGGTGCTGGGGGTGATGCTGTCGAAGTCGATCGACGTGGAGAGCGAGGTGTTGCGCTGGGTGCGCGCCGTCTCGACCGCCCTGATAGCGGGGCTGGTGGCGCGTCTGGTGTTCTTTCCCGCCGGCGCCCTCGCCGACGTGCCGCTGCTCGTCAGGGCGGGCGCCTTCGCGGTCGCGCTCATTGTCTATTTCGCCGCCAAGCGCAATCTGAGCGCCGGCATCCTGGCGGGCGAGGCAGCACTTCTCGCGGGCCTAGCCCTCACCTGAGCCTATTCGATCAGGAGTGGCGTCTCGCCCACATAAGCGGCGTCGGTGATTTGGCCGACCAGGAAGTCGGCGACGTTGGCGCGCGAGATGAAGCCGCCCTCCCATTGGCGGGGGTCGGTCAGCACGCGGTACTTGCCGGTGCGGGCGAAGCGGGTGAGGAAGCCCGGACGCACGATCGTCCAATCGAGGCCGCTTTGCCGGACGATCGCTTCCTCCCGGTCCTTGTCGGCGTAGACCGCGCCCAGCACCAGCGGCTGAAACAGCCTGGCGTAAAGCAGGCCGCCGACCCCGCGGGACGAGCCCGCGCCGATGCCCGTGACCGCGATCAGCCGGCGCACGCCGTGCCGTTTCATGGCGTCGACGACGAGACCCATGGACCTCGAGAACAACCGCACCGGCCCCCGCGTCGGCGGCGTGCCGAGGGTGGTGATGACCGCGTCGCAGCCGGCGACGCCGTGGTCGATATCGGCTTCCTCGAGCGCGCTGCCGTTCAGTTTCTCGAGTCCGATATGGGTGATCGGAATGTCGCCGGCCGAGCGCGCCAGGGCGCGCACGTCGTGGCCGGCGGCGAGCGCGTAGCGCACGGTCTCGAGCCCGATGCCGCGGCTGGCGCCGATGACGAGAACCTTGGCCATAGCGCGCGGCGCGGCTCAGGCCGCCGCGACCGCGGCGCGGATCTTCTCCGCGTGTGCCTTCAACACCTCGTCGTCTTCCATCACTTGGGCGGGCGGCCGCAATGGCTCGCCCGCCCAGCGCGGCACGATGTGGAAGTGGATGTGAAACACCATTTGTCCGGCCGCCGCGCCGTTGAACTGCTGGATCAGGATGCCCTCGGCCCCCATGGCGTCGCGCACCAGGGGCGCGAGCCTGTGGACGCTTCGCATCAGACGGCCCAGCGCTTCCGCTGAGATGTCGAAAAGGTTCTCGGCTCTAGCCTTGGGGATCACCAGCGTGTGGCCGTCGGCGCGCGGCATGATGTCGAGGAAGGCGAGGCTGTGGTCGTCCTCATGGACTTTGTGGCAGGGTAGCTCGCCGCGCAGGATCTTGGCGAAGATGTTGTCGTCGTCATAGGCCATGAGCCACGCCTCCCGATCGCTTGCCTTCGCCTGTTACACAGACAAACCGCTGCGCGGTCAAGAATCGCGCTCGCCTTCGCGCCCTTCCCGCCGGAACGGGGCGTGCTCCGCGAGCGCCCTGGTCTCCATGTCGACGTAGCTTCGCTCGCGGTCGAGGAACTGGGCGACCGCGCGCCGCAGCGAGGGATCGGCGATGTGGTGGGCGCTGTAGGTGGTCTTGGGCATGTAGCCCCGCGCCAGCTTGTGCGGTCCCTGGGCGCCCGCCTCGACGAAGCCGAGGCCAGCCTCGATCGCATAATCGATCGCCTGGTAGTAGCAGAGCTCGAAATGCAGGAAGCGGTGGTCCTCGACGCAGCCCCAATAGCGGCCATAGAGGGTGTCGGAGCCGATGAGGTTGAGGGCGCCGGCGAT
>CAYVYD010000052.1:0-4736 GCA_964454415.1 uncultured Hyphomicrobiaceae bacterium
CGGGAATGGGCGGCGTTCGCGGCGCGCTCGATTTCGCTCTCACGCGGTTCTTTCTTGGGTTCACGGTGTTCATGGGCGGATTCGTGTTCGTCGAGCCGTCCCCCTACGAGCTCTCTTTTCTGCTGCTTTTCGTCACCGCGCTTATCGCCGGCCTGCGCCTGGCGCCGCTGCTCGCGATCCAGATCCTCTGCCTCGTCGCCTTCAACACCGGCGGCCTGATCGCCCTTTCCCTGCTCGGCGTTGACACCGAGACCGCGACCTATACGGCCGTCTCGTTCTATCTGGCGCTGACCGCGATCGTATTCGCGGCGCTGGTCAGCGAGGACGCCGAAGACACCACCCGGATCGTCTCCCGCGCCTGGCTGATGTCGGCATTGGTCGTCGCGCTTGCCGGCATCGCGGGTTACTTCCACTTGTTTCCGGGCGCCGACATCTTCACCCTTTACGGCCGCGCCAAGGGGACGTTCGAGGATCCCAACGTCTATGGGCCGTTCCTAATCCTGCCGGCGATGCTCCTGGTTCAGGACATCCTCAGCCCCGGCCCCCGCGGCGCCTTCAAGGCGGCCACGGTGCTGATGGTGATCGTCACCGGACTGCTGCTCAGCTTCTCGCGCGCCGCCTGGGCGCATCTGGCCATTTCAGTCTCGGTGCTCGTCTACCTCACCTTCGTCACATCGCCGACGTCCCTTGCCCGCATGCGGGTGGCGGCGATGACGCTGCTCGGCCTGATGGCGGGGCTCGCCGTGCTCGCGGGGCTGCTCAGCATCCCGGGCGTCTGGGACTTCTTCCAGATGCGCGCCAGCCTCGTGCAGGCCTACGACGTCGGCGCGACCGGGCGCTTCGGCACCCAGATTGCGGCGCTGCCGAGCGTGCTGGAGACGCCGCTCGGCCTCGGGCCCCACCAATTCGGCGTCATCTTCGGCCAGGATCCCCACAACGTCTATCTCAACGCCTTCGCCACCTATGGCTGGCTCGGAGGGATCGCCTATCTCACCTATGTGGTGCTCACCCTGGTGCTCGGCGCGCGTTTCGCCTTCGCTCCCGCGCCATGGCAGCGCTTTCACATCGCCGCCTTCGCCACCTTCATCGGCCTGGCGTTGGTGGGGATGGTCGTCGATACCGACCATTGGCGGCATTTCTATTTGGTCACGGGCCTGATTTGGGGGCTGTCGGCGGCGAGCTGGGCTGTCGCCAACCTTCAGCGCCTCGCTCCCTCCGCCTTCGCCCAACGCTGGGCCGCGGCCCCCTGAGCCCGGCATCGAAACCATTCATTGCAGGTTCATCGAAGCAGGCGTAACGCTAATCCCGCATTCCCGAGCGGTGCGTCCGCGGCGCGCGGATCGCCGCCGGCCCGCCCCGTCCAGGACCGCCGATCACGAACGCTAGGGTGACCCCATGCCCCCACGCATCCCGCTCATCGCCTCGGCCATATTGGCCGTCGGCATCGCCCTTGCCGGCTGGCTCGCCGGCCACGGCCTCGTCGAAAGCCGACTCGGCCACCGGACGGTCACGGTCAAGGGGTTCTCCGAACGCATCGTCAAGGCGGATATCGGCTTTCTGCCGATTCGATTCAGCGTTTCCGGCCCCGACCTCGAGAGCGCGCGGGGCAAGCTGGAAGCCGCGGAACGGGCGGTTTTCAAATATCTCGAGGAGAAGGGGTTCGGCGCCGGCGACCGCGAGGTGCAGAACATCCGCGTCGAGGACCGCATCACCTCCTATAACTCGACCAATCTGCCGCAGGAGAGCCGCTTCGTCTTGAGCGAGGACGTCATCGTCCGCTCGGGCCAGGTGGAGAAGCTGGAGCAGGCCGGCCGCGACATCGGCGATCTGGTGCGCTCGGGCGTCGTGCTGACCTCGGATCAATACAATTCGGGGGCCTCTTTCCTGTTCACCAAGCTCAACGAGCTAAAACCCGAAATGCTGACCGAAGCCACCCGGCGCGCGCGCGAGGCGGCCGGGCAGTTTGCCCGCGAGTCGGATTCCGAGGTGGGCGCGATCTTCAACGCCAATCAGGGGCTCTTCACCATCGAGCCGGCGCTTGAGATACCGGGCGAGCGTTCCGAGCGGCAGGTGGAGAAGAAGGTGCGGGTGGTCACCACCATCACCTATTTCCTGACCAGGTGAGGCGAGGGGCCGGGCCGGCTCGGCCGGCTTAATAGTTCCACCAGGAACGCGATCTGCGGCGTTGCGTGCTCCAACCCCTGCGGGGTTCGGGCCATTCGCGCTGCGACCACCGCGGGTCCTGGTTGCGGCCGTATTCGCTGAAGCGCCGCGCCGCGCGGGGCGAGAGAAACTCGAAGAAATCGAACAGGCCGCGCGGTTCGACCAGAAAATCGTTCTGCGCCACACGGTAATCGAGCCGGTCTCGGCGGATCCTCGCGGGATACGCCGCCACGCGCTGCAGCCGGGAATGGAAATGTTTGTCCTTGCGGATCGCGCCCGTCATGAATTGCCGCCATATCTGGGCCGGTAGGCTGCCGCCCGTGACGCGGCGCATGGGTTTGTTGTCGTCGTTGCCGACCCAGACGCCGACGACGAGGTTTCCGGCGAAACCGATGAACCAGGCATCGCGGAAGTCCTGGCTGGTGCCGGTCTTGCCATAGGCGCGGACCGGCAAGCGGGCGCCCTGGGCGGTGCCGTGATCGACCGTCGTGGCGAGCAGGTCGCGCATCTGATCGCCCACCATCAACCGCCATTGGCCCGCGCCCCCGGGCGGTCTGCCCTTCCCCTCGCCCTCGCCGAATCCCTCCACCCCCCAAGGCAACACCGGATAGGCGTCGGCTGCGACGGCGGCGTAGGCCGAGGTCAGCTCGAGCAGGGAGACCTCGGAGGTGCCGAGGGCGATGCTGGGCGTCGAGGCGAGCGGCGAGGTGATCCCCAGATCCCGCGACGCCGTGATCACGTCGTCGCGCCCGATCGCTTCGGAGACGCGAACCGCCACGGTGTTGATGGAAAAGGCGAAGGCCGTCCGCAGCGAGACCGGGCCGCGATAGTTGCGCCCGTAGTTCTGCGGACTCCAATCGCCGATCGTGATCGGCTCGTCGGAGGCGTACATGTCGGGATTGGCGCCGGCCCGCAGGGCGGCAAGATAAACGAATGTCTTGAACGAGGAGCCCGGCTGGCGCAGCGCCTGGTAGGCCCTGTTGAACTGGCTCTTGCGGTAGTCGCGCCCGCCCACCATGGCGAGAACGCGCCCGTCGGGACGCATCGCCACCAGCGCCGCCTGGCCGACCCGCAGGCGCTTGGCGTTCGCCTTCAGCACTTTTTCCACGGCCTCGTCCGCCAGGCTCTGCAGCACCGGATCGAAACTCGTCCGCACCTTCAGGGGCTTGCCCGCGTCGCCGTGGCTCGCATCGACCGTCTGGGCGATCCAGTCGGCGTAGTAGGCGCCGAGGGTCGAGGAGTTGTCGACGATCTTGCCGGGTTCGAGGGTTTTCAGCCTGGCCTCGTCGAGGGCACCCGTCTCCACCATCGACTTGAGGACGAGCTTCTGGCGATCGCGCGCCTCGTCGCGGTGCTTGGCGAGCCTGGAGGGCGCGCGCAGAAAGGCCACGAGAAGCGCCGACTCCGAAAGGGTGAGGTCGCTCGCCGATTTCCGGAAATAGTGCCGCGCGGCCGCGCGCAGCCCGTGACAGCCCTCGCCGAAATAGGCGGCGCTCAAATAGCGCTCGAGGATCTGGTCCTTGGAGAGCAGCATCTCCAGCCGCAGGACGATGAGGGCCTCCTTGAGCTTGCGCTCGAAGGTCTTCTCGCTGGTGAGATATGTCACCTTGGCGAGCTGCTGGGTGATGGTGCTGCCGCCCTCGACGATCCTGTCGGCCTGATAGTTGTTGAAGGCGGCGCGCAGAATGCCCTGAGGATCGATGCCGAAATGGTAGTAGAAGCGGCGGTCCTCCATAGCCAGGAGAGCGTCGATCAGATGCTGCGGCAGTTCCTCGACGCTGACGGGCGCGTCAACGCAACCGCCCCGGCGGGCGAATTTCTTGCCGTTGTCGTCGATCAGGACGAGTTGACGCTCGGCGCGGGGCTTGAGGGTGGCCTCGAGGGGATAAACCCGGCCCAGCAACTGCAGCGAGGCGGCGCTCAAGACGACCAGCAGGCCGCAGATGACGGCGATGGAATTGAGCGAGCCGGAGAGGAAAGGAATCTGCCATCCGCCGGAAGTCACGCGGCTGCTCGAGCGGTTGAGCGCGGAGCCGATCCGCCGGCCGCCGGCCGCCGCCCAAACGCCAATGCGTTGAAGGGCGGGATCGATTCGCCGCTTGCTGATGGCCGCTCGAACGCTCAAACGACGCAGTCTGGAGACTACGCGCCTCTTCAGCTCGTCAAGCGCTAGCATGTCTCTCCTAACCGCCCCCGGCGGAGATTAATCGGACGATCGGCCTCTGCCAATTACATGCACCATATCATGAAATTACGGCTTCGGCGGGATAGTCTCCGATGAGGATTAATCGCCTCCACCGGGTCCGATCCGCCGGACCCGGTGGAGGCGTCCAGCCCTTGCCGATGGCCGGGGAACCGGCCGCATCAGCCGCAACCGGCGGATGAGTGGCAAGTTGTCGAAGCGCGCCGGAGACCAGTGAAATTCCCTGAAAAAGCTCATGTATTTGATCATCTATATCAGTGAACTAACTGATATAACTTACAAACATTCGGCGCTTGACGTTGGATGATATTTAACACAACGAAAAGTTGTGCTATGGTCCGTCGCGGATGGTCATGGTCGATTGCAAGCA
>CAYVYD010000052.1:4836-11722 GCA_964454415.1 uncultured Hyphomicrobiaceae bacterium
ACAACGAAAAGTTGTGCTATGGTCCGTCGCGGATGGTCATGGTCGATTGCAAGCAACGCGCAACGCCAGCCATCATTTTCTCCTTCAAGCCTGCGGCACCGGCAACCGCGGCGTGATGGACGACATGAGCTGCCGGGTGGCCGCGACCGGAATTGATGGATCGGCGCGCAGCCGAGCGGGTGATCGACGCGAGCGCCGGGCGGCGCCCTCGCCTCGGATCAAATCGCACCCGACAGAGCGGCTTGGCAGCGGTTCGGGCGTTGGAACGCGGACGCACCGCTGCTTGAGGGAGGGGCGGGTGTCGCAGCTCCGGCTAGACGATCTCTTCATCGAGTTGCTGTGGCAGCAATGGCTGCTGCAAATCCAGCGGGTCATCCAATGCGGCATGGACGGCGACGGGCCGGCCGCGGGAAAGACCTCGCCAGAGCGTCGCGCGGCGAGCCGTGCGGCCTGGGCCGTGCTCGACAGCCTGGAGCGGGTGATCGCCGCGACCTCGGCCAACGACGCCTACGGCATCGGCATGAAGCTCGCCATCTGGCGCCACTGGCGCGACCCCGGCGAGAGCTGCGAGGGAAGCGACCCTTCGCTCGCCCTGATCCGGTCGGCCTACCACACGGCGGTCGGATTGAGCGGCGTCGATTTCGCCGCCATGATCCGCATGGCCGAGACCGAGGCGGTCGAGCAGGCGGCCGGCGGAGCTAACGGGATGGACGTTGAGAGGGAGCGTCCCTCGACCCATCGCAGGGGAGATTTCAGGATCGTTCGGGTTTTCTAGCGCTCCGGCGATGCGGGGCGACCGCCCCGTTGCGGAGGTCTCGCTCGGGCGTGCCGTGAAATGGTCGGAGCGGGGAGATTTGAACTCCCGACCCCCGGTCCCCCAGACCGGTGCGCTAACCGGGCTGCGCTACGCTCCGGACCACCCCAAGGTTTTGCCGCTTGCGGTGCGCGCGGTCAATACGCTTGGGTGAATCCCTTCGCTCCGCTCAGCCCTCCCTCGAGGCCGCCAGGGCGCGCCGGCACGCCTCGAGCTCGACGAGTACGGTGTTGAGTTCGTTGATCTGGCGTTCGCTCAATTGGCCGGGCACTGCATTCGGCTGAGCCCCGGCATCGGGCCCGGCGATCATCCGGCCCGGGCCGAAATGTCCGCTGCCCGCCGCCTCCCGGGCGGCATCGGAGGCCACGTCGGGAATGTCGGCGACCGGAGACCTCTCGTCCCCCTCGGCCGTCATCCGCCAGCAGGTCATGACGAAGCGCACGCCCTGCTCGCGCAGAATCTTCTGCACCCCCTTGATGGTGAAGCCCTCTTCATAGAGGAGAAGCCGAATGCCGCGTAGAAGATCGACGTCCTCGGGCCGGTAGTAGCGTCGTCCCCCGCCGCGCTTCATCGGGCGCAGCTGGCTGAACTTGCCTTCCCAGAATCTCAGGACGTGTTTGGGTACCTCAAGCTCGTCCGCCACCTCTGAAATGGTGCGGAAAGCGTCGGGTGACTTGTCCACTTCGGGCTCCCTCGTGCCCCCTCGTGCCGCCGCCGGTCGTCTCCCTATTCGGCCGCCTTCTTCTTTGTGAGGGCGTCGTTGATGTGTGCCTTCATGATGTTGCTTGCGCGAAAAACGAGAACGCGGCGCGGCGTGATCGGGACCTCCTCGCCGGTCTTGGGATTGCGCCCGACGCGTTCGCCCTTCTCCCTGATGCCGAAGGAACCGAATGACGACAATTTCACCGTTTCCCCGCGTTCGAGACTGGTGATTATTTGCCGGAGCACCATCTCGGCTAGTTCTGCCGATTCATTACGGGGTAAACCGACCTTTTGAAATACGGCCTCGGCCAGATCGGCCCTCGTCAACGTTTTTCCTGGCATCTAATCCTCGCTTCAGTGACGCGAGATATGACAATAATGCTAATCGACAGCGTGAACGAGGGTCAATGAAAGATCACTGAATTTCAAATGTCTTTTTGCGCTTTTGTTCGCCATCCACCGGGCGGGCCGAGCAGGAGAAACCGCCTCCAGGCGCCGGCGGCGGCGTCCGGATCGTAATTTTCCTTTATTATTCAATGGGTAAATTTATTCAAGATAGAGTCTGGGCAACTAAAACCCCGGCGCGGCCGTGCCGGATTATCCACAACCCTAAGTTGGTTCGCCGCGCGCGGCACCGTCACCAACGCAGCAGAGCGGCTCCCCAGGTGAAGCCGCCGCCCATCGCCTCCAGGAGGACCAGATCCCCCTCCTTGATGCGGCCGTCCTCATAGGCGGCATTCAACGCCAGGGGGATCGAGGCGGCCGAGGTGTTGGCGTGCTTGTCGACGGTGATCACGATCTTGTCGTTCGAGAGCCCGATCTTCCGCGCCGTGCCGTCGAGGATTCGCTTGTTGGCCTGATGCGGCACGAACCAGTCGACGTCCTCGGTGGTGTAGCCGACGCTCTCCAGCGTCGCCATGATTACTTCCGAGATGTTGACGACGGCGTGGCGGAACACGTCCCTCCCCTGCATGCGCAGATGGCCGACCGTGCCGGTGGAGGAGGGACCGCCGTCGACGTAAAGCTTGTCCTTGTAGCGGCCGTCGGAGCGCAATTGACAGGCCAGGATGCCGCGATCGCTGTTGTTGCCGCTGGCGCTCTGCGCCTCGAGCACGACCGCGCCGCCGCCGTCGCCGAACAGCACGCAGGTGCCCCTGTCCTCCCAATCGATGATCCGCGAAAACGTCTCGGCGCCGATCACCAGCGCGCGCCGATACTGACCGCAGCGCAGGAAATTGTCGGCGGTGGCGAGCGCGAACACGAAGCCCGAGCACACCGCCTGCAGATCGAAGGCGGTGCCGGAGGTCATGCCGAGCCGCGACTGGATTTCGACCGATGTGGCGGGAAAGGTGTTGTCGGGCGTCGAGGTCGCCAAGAGAATGAGGTCGATATCGCTCGCGTCGATGCCGGACCGCTCGAGGGCCTGGCGGGCGGCCGCCTCGCCGATATCGGAGGTGCATTCCCCCTTGGCGGCGATGCGGCGCTCCTTGATGCCGGTGCGTTCGACGATCCACTGGTCGCTGGTGTCGACGATCCGCGCCAACTCGTCATTGGTCATGACGCGTTCGGGCAGATAGGCGCCGCAGCCGCGAACAACTGAACGTGTGACTGTCACGTGACTCTTGCCTTAGGCGACGTCGTCGAGGTTGAGGACGGCGTGGAATTTCTCGACATTGTCGGCGATGCGTTCCAGCAGACGGCCTTGCGCCATGTCGTAGCCAAGATCGATGGCGCTCGCAAATCCGGTTGCATCGGTGCTGCCGTGGCTCTTGATCACGATACCGTTGAGGCCGAGAAACACGCCGCCGTTCGAGTGGCGCGGGTCCATCTTGTCCGACAGCGCCCTGAACGCGCTTTTGGCAAGAAGGGCGCCGAGGCGCGCCAGCAGCGAGCGGTTCATGGCCGCGCGAAGATATTCGGCGATCTGCTTAGCCGTTCCCTCGGCCGTCTTCAAGGCGATATTGCCGGCGAAACCTTCCGTCACCACGACGTCGACCGCGCCTTGGCCGACGTCGTTGCCCTCGATGAACCCCTTGTAATCGAACGGCGGATCGGAGTTCCGCAGCGCCGCGCCCGCGCTTTTGATGTCCTCCAGCCCCTTGATCTCCTCGACGCCGATGTTGAGCAGCCCGACGCTGGGGCGCTCGAGGCCGAACACGCCGCGGGCCATGGCGGCGCCCATGACCGCGAAATCGATCAGCTGGCGGGCGTCGGCGGCGACGTTGGCGCCGACGTCGAGCACGATGCACTCGCTCGCAACCGTCGGCCAAATGGCGGCGATGGCGGGTCGTTCGATGCCAGGCAGCGTCTTCAGGCAAAACTTGGCCATCGCCATCAGCGCGCCGGTGTTGCCGGCCGAGACCACCGCATGGGCCTTGCCGTCGCGCACCGCCTCGATCGCCAGCCACATGCTGCTCTTCCAGCGTCCCTTGCGCAGCGCCTGGCTCGGTTTCGCGTCCATGGGAATCGCGACGTCGGTGTGAATGATCTCGCTGCGCCCGGCGAGCGCCTCATGGGACTCGAGCAGCGGCGCGATCGCCTTCTCGTGGCCGAACAGCAGGAAGCGCGCATCGGGATGGCGGACGCGCGATAGCTCGGCGCCGCCGATCACGACCCCCGGGCCGTGATCTCCACCCATGACATCAAGCGCAATCGTAAGTGGCGCTACCATTTCCACATCGGTTGGGATTAGTTTTGGGGACCCCGTGCCCGAGTGGACACCACGCCGACACCCCAGGCTGACCGAAAATACTTATTTGCCAACACGAAACAACCGAAAACTACCCGTTCCTGCCGCTCCCTTGCCCCTCGCCGGCGGCCGCGTCTCATCCATCCTTGAGCCGCTTCAGCACGGCGAAGGGACTGTCGTCGTCGCTCTCCGATCCGGCCTCGCCGCCCCATTGGAAGGCAGTCCCCGCTTGGCGCGGATAGGGATCGATGGCGATCGCGAGGTGCTCATAGGCGAGCTGGCCCAGGTCCATGATGTCGCCGATGAGCGGTTCGAGATCGCGGGCCTGCGGATCGAATTGCGTTGGATCGTCGTGCGGGCCGCCCTTTTCCGGCGGCGCGAACCGCACCTTCACCTCGTAATCGATCTCGACGTCGATCGGTTCGAGGGTGATGACGCAGGTCTGCACCACGCGCGCCGCGATCGATCCGGTCACGTCGTAGGCGCCCTTTCCGGCGGGGGTCAACTCGGCGTCGAAGGAAAACCGGTTCACCGAGCGCAGGCCGAGCAGCTCGGCGATGTCCTTGCGCTCCTGTTTGCTCGCCTGCTCGCTGACGCGCACGCCGCCGGGCGGAATGTCGCCGCCGCGGAAGAGCCGGCTGAAGGGTGGTTTTTCCCGTGTTTCCATGGATCGTGGCTCAGGCGGTGCGCGCAGCGGCGGCGGTGACCGGCGCGAAGTCGATCCCCGCCCCCGATCCGTCACCTCCGTCCCCGCCCGTCAGGGCGGCGTGCGACGCGCTCATATATCGGGCCAGACGGTCGGCGGTCGTGCCGTGCTCGCCGGCCGAGCGATAGACGTGGCGGGTCAACAGCGGGGCCAGGGCGTCGGTGCCCTCGGCGACCGCGGCACGGTAGGCGCCCATGCGGTCGTGGAGGACCTCGGCAAGTGAACGCATATGTTTCGGCACCTTAAGATCTCCGATGCCCATTTCACGCAAGGTGGCGTCCATGTCGGCTGCGAACATATCGACCAGGTCGCCGCTTAAATCTTGTCCCTCTTTGCCGGCCTCCCGCAAGGCCTCGATTGCGAGAAACAGATGGATGACGAGCAGCTCGAAACGGCCCTCGATCGTATCCGGCACGCGCAGCTCGGCGTAAAAGGCCGGCTGGCGCGCTTGTGCCACAATAGAGCCATAAATATTTTGCGCAGTCCGTTTGCGCTGCCGGCGGCGATGAAACCAGGTGAGCATCATCCAACTCTCCAACCCTGGGCCAAATCGCGATCGGCCCGTCGTTGAACCGCTCGGTTACAGGGGTGAACCCGTTATCGGCGTCATGGTAGCATATGGAGCCAGAGGGGCTGCGGCGGGTGAGTCGGCTGGAACCGGATACCGATGCTGCAGGGAAAACTTCCTCAATGAAACGCCGTTGAACCACTGTTGCTGCTGATGACCGTCATGGCTCGATACCGCATAGCGCTCATCTCCGCCCTCGTGGCGGCCGGCCTGGGGCTGTCTGGCTGCACCTCGCAGCTGGACCGTCACGGCCACATCTTCACCGATGAAGACATCGGGCAGGTCCATCCGGGCATGTCGAAGGACCAGGTAAAGGTCTCGCTCGGCACGCCGGATACGACGAGCACGATCGGCGGCGGCGCATTCTATTACATCTCGAGCACGCAGCGCCACGCGCCCTTTCTCAAACCCGCCGTCATCGACCGCAAGGTCCTCGCCGTCTATTTCGACAACAACGAGAGCGTCGTCCGGCTTGCCAATTACGGCCTGCAGGACGGGCGCATCGTCGACTTCATGCGAGGCGCGACGCCGTCCAAGGGCTCGGATCTGACCATGCTAGAGCAGTTCTTCGGCAACCTCGGCAACCGCGCCGGCAATATCGGCAACAAGGACGAGGCGCCGTTCTAGAGCTCCCCCTCCCCGCTTAGTGGGCCAGCACGGTCAGCAGCAGCAAGGCCACGATGTTGGCGATCTTGATCATCGGGTTGACCGCCGGTCCGGCGGTGTCCTTGTAGGGATCGCCGACCGTATCGCCGGTGACGGCGGCCTTGTGGGCCTCCGAGCCCTTGCCGCCGTAATTGCCGTCCTCGATGTATTTCTTGGCGTTGTCCCAGGCGCCGCCGCCCGCGGTCATCGATATGGCGACGAACAGACCGGTCACGATCACGCCGAGCAGCATGGCGCCCAGCGCCGAGAACGCGGCCGATTTGCCGGCCACCAGATCGATCACGAAGAAACACACGATCGGCGACAGCACGGGCAGCAACGAGGGGATGATCATTTCCTTGATGGCCTCGCGCGTCAGCAGATCGACGGCGCGCCCGTAATCGGGCTTGGTCTTGCCCTTCATGATGCCGGGATTCTCCTTGAACTGCCGGCGCACCTCCTCGACGATCTTGCCGCCGGCGCGCCCCACAGCCGTCATCCCCATGGCGCCGAACAGATAGGGCAGCAGACCGCCCAGGAACAGGCCGACGACCACATAGGGGTTGGAGAGCGAGAAATCGAGATCGACGCCCTGGAAGTAGGGAAAGCTCGCGCCGGCCGTGGCGTTCGCCTGCTCGATGAAGAATTTGAGATCCTCCGTGTAGGCGGCGAACAGAACCAGCGCGCCGAGCCCGGCCGAGCCGATGGCGTAGCCCTTGGTCACCGCCTTGGTGGTGTTGCCGACCGCGTCGAGCGCGTCGG
>CAYVYD010000053.1:0-11713 GCA_964454415.1 uncultured Hyphomicrobiaceae bacterium
CGGCCGTGATGGCAACCGCAGCAAAGAGACGTTTCAAGCTCTGCATGGTCTTTTCCCCCGATGGTGCTTGTTGCTAGTTCACGTCACTAACTGAAATCTTACGTTTGGCGGTTCGCAAGTCTATTGAATCCAGCACTTGGCGGTTCATTTTGTCGCCGCGTGTTGCCTCAATCCCACAGCCCGCTCCAGCCGATATCCCCGGCAGACCGGATTTTTCGCGCAATTCCGGGGGACCGGCCCCTCCCCCGCGGCCCCTCCGCGCCGCCGTCGCCTGGCTTTAGTCCATCGTCCGATCGAAAGAAATCGCTTGTGGCGGACCCATCCTCTCGCCTATTTGAGAACCTGGAAAACGCCCCGATTCTCTTATTTTCACGATAACGGTCTGACGTCACGGGGCGGCGATGCGGGAGACCGGCGCCTGCTTCGTCGCCGGCCTCTCGGGCTCGACCGAAAAGACCCTGCGGTCGCTTCGCGTCCTCGAGCGGATCCCCGCCGACCACGCGCTCTCCAGCCAGCTCGGCGCGATCAGGCTGGCGGGTAAGGTCCTTGAAGAGAAGGCGTTGGAGATCGCCTCCCAATAGGGTCTCGTCAGGCTCGGTCGCCGAACCGCAGTCCGTAGCCGATGGTGGCCGCCACCAGCGCCTGCCAGATGACGAACAGCCCGGTGAACTCGAGCCCGGGCGGGCTGCCGATCAAGGCGTCGCCGACGAACAGCCCCAGCGCGCAGAGCGCGCCGATCGAGGTGGTCGAGAGCCAGGCGATCGGGTGCCGCAGGGCGGGAACGGCGAGCGCCGCGCCCAGCGCGGTGCCGCCGGCGCCGATCGCGCCCGCGGCCATCAGGCTGGCGAGCAGCGGGATCAGGTTGGATTTCAGCGCGTCCTTGAGGCGGAGCGCCTCGGTCGAGTCGATCGAGCCGTCGGTCGCGAGCGGCGGCGTCATGCCCTGCGCGGCGAGCCAGTCCGCCGCCAGCGCCTCATAGATCGCGGCGCAGCCGCGGAAGGCGGCGACCCAGGCGAGCGCCGTGAAAACCAGCACGAACAGCGCCCGCGCCCAGCTAGCCCCCGCGAAGAGATAGACGCCGGCGGCGACCGCCAGCCCGAACAGCAGGCCCGGATAGACCGGCGCGCCCACCCGCTCAAGCAGATCGGGGACCGGCAACGACAGCGACAGATCGCTCGCCACCCCCGAGACGATCCCGAAGCCCGCCATCCACAATGACGGCACGCGCGTCGTCAGCCTCGCCATGGCAGTTCCATCCCCTGAGTTGATCACGCCGCGAACCGCCCGATTGAGTGGTGAGCACTTAATCTCACATTGATGCTGGCCGCAACTCATCCAATATTTTATGCGTGGATGACCGTATGAAACTTGCTGCGCTTACGTTACTGGGGCCGGCCTTAGTAATGTATGTCACAGCTCCCTATTGGATGCAGGACTTCGACATCACCAAAAGCTCCGGCATCCCCGTCGCTCGCTACAATGCCTTCCACGGCTACGGACACGGGTGCATATACCGCTCTAAACAAGCGAACGCTTGTCGCAACAGGGGGATAATAGTTGAAATGGGCCCTCGCTAGGGTGCTAGCGAATGGCTGTTTTGGGTCAGGAGTGGACGCTTGGAAGGGCGGCGGTCGACGGCGGCTCCTGGCTAGGTGCCGACATTCCATCTCCCGATCAACGCTGCCCTTTGGCGTCATTGGCTATCGGCGGTCGAGCGCTTCGATGCTCAGGATGGTCGGGAGATGCCTCGCGATCTCGTGCCAACTCTCGCCCTCGTCCAGACTGGCAAAGACTGAGCCGCTGTTGGTCCCGAAGTAGAGCCCCGCCGGCTCGCGTTCGTCACGCGCCATGGCCTGCCGAAGAACGGTGAAGTAGCAGGCTTCCTGAGGCAATCCATCGCGCATGTCCTGCCAGGTCTCGCCGCCGTCTCTTGAGCGCCACACGGCCGCGGCGGCATCGGGCGGAAAACGGCCCGCCATGTCACCGTTCAAAGGCACGGTCCAGATGGTTTCCGGCCTCCGTGGATGAACGCAGATCGGAAAACCAAATGTCGACGGTAGACCGCGAGTGATGTCGTCCCAGCTCCGGCCGCCATCGGCAGAACGCCATACGCCGTGATGATTTTGCTGATAAAGCAGGTCAGCGGTGCCTGGTGCCCGCATCATGTTGTGGACGCAATGTCCGATTTCACCGTCGCGGGGCGCCGCGGGATGGGCATGTTCAGTGCTGGGCTCCTTATTTGATAGTCGGTTGCGACGATCCCAGGTCTTGCCGCCATCCTCTGTCGCAAAGACGCCAGCCGCCGAAATTCCAACCCAGAGCTTTTTGACGTTCGCCGGATCAAACAAAATCGTGTGCAAAACCAATCCGGCCGCGCCAGGGTTCCAACTCTCGGCGGAAGGATGATCCCGCAAACCCTGAACTTCTTCCCAACTCTTGCCGCCATCCCGGCTTGAAAGCAGTCTTGCCGGTTTGGTTCCGGCATATAGCGTCCCGTTGGCATGGCCAAGCGACCAGATCTGCGAGAACTGATCCGCGAACGGCAACGGTTGATCTGTCCAGTTCATCATGGCGGCGAGTTGCGGATCGTTGGCCGCCCAGTCGTCGATTTGACCCTTTGTGAGCCTTGTGACTTCCCAAGTCGCACCCAAGTCTTCGGAGCGCCACACGCCGGCGCCGTGAAATTCGCCGCCCCCGCCTGCCCATAGCAACCCCGTGGCGGGGTCGCCAACGACGTGATTGATGGGCCAGCCATCGCAGAATGGCCCCTCGACCGTCCAGCCCTCCCTGCCGCTGCCGCCGGATATCAAGAAAGCACCCTTGGTCGTGCCGACAAGTATCGTGACCCCGTCTTGGCTCATCGCCGCTGTTCTCCGGTTCTTGGACCGCGCGCCGTCTTGTTTAGCCTGCATTGAAAGCGGGCTCGAGCGCGGCGGTGTCGATCTTGGTCATGGCTAAGACCTTACTTTGGAGCAGCGCGCAAAAAAAAGCTCAAGCGCAATTGTGCAATCCGTCTTTAGGCTCACGCTGATAGGCGTCTCGATTGACACGCCGTATTTTCGCTGAGCTTGTCAATGACGATGACGTTCCAGCCGCGTTTGCCGATGTCCGGAATGGGTCACGGGCAGGCACTCTGCCTTGCCCCAGCTCCCGTCTACTTACATTTTACGTTTCGAAAGCTAACTTTGGCCCCTCGGACACAGCGCGACGGTCAGGTCAATCCAAGGATTTGCCCAAGGAAAGGTTTTTCGTTGCTTCCCACATGATTCCCAGAAAACGACACCTGGGAAGCGTTGGCCTTCAATTTATCGGTTAACCATTGAAAAGATTGGTGAGCCCGGCAGGGATCGAACCTGCGACCCTCTGATTAAAAGTCAGATGCTCTACCGACTGAGCTACGGGCCCCAAAATTGGCACTTGTCGAAGGCCGCCCCTTCTTAGGGGGGGCGTCCCATGAGGTCAATAGAACCCGCCGCGCCCTCCTGCCGGGCCCGCCCATGGCGGGCCGCCGCCGCGCTCTTCCCGTTCGCGCCGTTCGCGCCAATTTCAACGGGACGCTCCGCCGCGCGCGCCCTATATAGGGCGCACCATGAGCACCACCGGAACCTCCGCCGCCCCGGCCGGCGCCCGGCTCGACGCGCGCGAGCACCGCGCCCGCGCCATCGCCCTCATGTGTGCCGCGATCATGCTGTTCGCGGCCCTCGATTCGACCGCTAAATATCTGGTCGACATGGCGGGCATCCCGGTCATTCAGGTGGTGTGGGTGCGCTTCGTCACCCATTTCCTGCTGACCTTCGCCCTGTTCGCTCCCTTCGGCGTCGAATCCCTGGTGATCAGCAAGCGCTTCGGCCATCAGATCTTGCGCTCGGTGCTGATGTTCGTGGTCACCGCGCTCAATTTCGCGGCGTTGAAATACCTCCAGCTCGACGAGAACGTGACGATCTTCTTCCTGGCGCCCTTTCTGGTCGCGGCGCTGGCCGGTCCCCTGCTCGGCGAATGGATCGGCTGGCGGCGCCTCGTCGCCATCCTGGTCGGCTTCTCGGGCGTTCTGCTGGTGGTGCGCCCCGGCTTCGGCGGCTTCCATTGGGCCTTCGCGCTGGCCTTCGGCGCCACCTTCGCCTACGCGCTCTACAACATCTCCACCCGCTTTCTTTCCGGCTACGACGCGCCCAAGGTCACGCAGTTCTACTCCCCCGCCGCCGGCGCCGTGCTGGGGGCGCCCTTCGCGCTCGCCGCGTGGCACTGGCCGAGTGAGCCGTTTCACTGGCTCCTGCTGCTCTCCACCGGCGCCTGGGGCGGCATCGCCCATTATCTGCTGATCCGCGCCCACCGGCTGGCGCCGGCGCCCGTGCTCGCCCCCTTCACCTATACCAGCCTGATCTGGATGAGCATCACGGGCTTCCTGGTGTTCGGCCAGCTCCCCTCGCCCTGGACGCTGGCTGGCGGCGCCGTCATCGTCTCCTCCGGCCTCTATCTGCTGCTGCGCGAGCGCCTGCGCGCCCGCTTTCCCGTACACACGACCTGAGCGGCGAATTTTTTGTTGATTTTCGCCGCCCGCGTCTTGGCGGGCGGACCGCGCGATCCCATATGGAATCCCGGCACAACGAGCCGAACAGGCCGGGGGGCACGCCGCGGGAGGCTTCCATGAAAACCCATGCGGCCCTGGCCACGATAATGATCGCGGCGGCGATCGGTGTTGCACCGGCTAACGCCGCGGAACGGACGGCAAGTCTGATTGCTCCGGCGTCGCCCGGAAGCAGCTACACGGGCGCTGACGTGATCCGCCAGGCGCGCTTGAGCGCGCCTGACGTCTCGGCGTTCCGGCGTGGCGGCTTTTCCGCGCTCGAGCGCGAGCGCGTCGAGGCCGCCGTGCGCACCGAGATCGCGGCGCTCGCGGCCCGCGACGCCGATCGGGCCTATGCGCTGCTGGCGCCGGCCGCGCGGACCTTCTTCACCGACGCCCCCACCTTCCTCAACACCCTCAACCAGCAGATGATCCCGGTGATGTACGCCAAGCGGTTCACGCTGATCGGCCTCGAGCGCGAGGCGGGCGACGCCGTGCAGCACGTGATCTTCACCGGACCGAAAAACCACGAGTGGCTCGCCCGCTTCAGGCTCCAGCGCCAGAGCGACGGCTCCTGGCTCGTCAGGGGCTGCCAGGTGGAGCTGGCCCGGGGGCAGCAGATCTAGCGGCTTTCAGGCGCCGTCCGCGCCGAATCGTTCGCGCACCTCCCGCGCGAAGGCGGCGAAGCGGCCCTCTTCGATCGCTTGGCGGATCGCCGCCATCAGTTCCTGATAGAAATGGACGTTCGCCCAGCTCGTCAGCATGGGGGCGAGATACTCGTTCGCCTTGAACAGGTGATGCAGATAGGCCCGCGCGTAGTCGCGCGCTGCGGGACAGGAGCTGTTGGCGTCGAGCGGGCGGGTATCCTCGGCGAAGGCGGCGTTGGCAAGATTGAGCTTGCCCTCCCAGGTGAAGGCCTGGCCGTGCCGGCCGGAGCGGGTGGGAAGCACGCAATCGAACATGTCGATCCCCCGCTCCACCGCGTCCACGATGTCGAGCGGCGTGCCGACCCCCATCAGATAGCGCGGCCGGTCCGCGGGCAGCAGCGGCGCCGTCGCCTCGATCATCTCGAGCATGACGCCCTGCCCCTCGCCCACCGCGAGCCCGCCGATGGCGTAGCCGTCGAAGCCGATAGCCATCAGCTCCTGGACCGAGGCTTGGCGCAAATCCGGATAGACGCTCCCCTGGACGATGCCGAACAGCGCTTGGCCCGGCGCGGCTTTCTTCCCGAAGGCTTGCTTGGAGCGCTCGGCCCAGCGCATCGAGAGCTCCATCGAGGCCCGCGCCTCGTCGCGTTCGCAAGGGAAGGAGGTGCATTCGTCTAGCACCATCTGGATGTCGGAGCCGAGCGCGCATTGGATCTCGATGGCGCGTTCGGGAGTGAGCTCGTGGCTCGCCCCGTCGATATGCGACTGAAAGGTGACGCCGGCTTCGGATATACGCCGCAGCTTGGCGAGGCTCATCACCTGGAATCCGCCCGAATCGGTGAGGATCGGGCCGCTCCAATTCATCAATTTGTGCAAACCGCCGAGCCGCGCCACCCGACCGGCGCCCGGCCGCAGCATCAGATGATAGGTGTTGGCCAGGATCACCTCCGAGCCGGTGGCCCTGACCCAGTCGATCAGCATCGCCTTGACGGTTCCGGCCGTTCCCACCGGCATGAAGGCCGGCGTGTGTATGGCCCCCCGCGGGGTTTTGATCACGCCGCGCCGCGCCGCGCTGTCGCTGGCCTCGATCGCGAAGGAAAAGGCCGCCGTCACCGGCTGGCCTCCGCGCGGTCGAGCAGACAGGCGTCGCCATAGGAGAAGAAGCGGTAGCCGTTCGCAATAGCGTGCGCGTAGGCGCGCTTCATCCTCTCCAGCCCCGAGAACGCTGCGACCAGCATGAACAGCGTCGAGCGCGGCAGGTGGAAATTGGTGAGGAGCCGGTCGGCCGCCTTGAAGCGGTAGCCGGGGCGGATGAAGAGGTCGGTCTCGCCGGCAAAGGCCGCGACCCGGCCGTCGTCGCTGGCGGCGCTCTCCAGGAGCCGCAGCGCCGTGGTGCCGACCGCGACCAGCCGCCCGCCGCCGCGGCGGCGGGCGTTGAGCGCGTCCGCCGTCGCCGCGCTCACCTCGCCCCATTCGCTCATCATGACGTGATCGTCCGGGTTCTCCGCCTTTACGGGGAGAAACGTCCCCGCGCCCACATGCAGCGTGACGAAATGGCAGGCGATGCCGCGCGCCTTTAGCGCCTCGATCAGATCGGGCGTGAAGTGGAGGCCGGCCGTGGGGGCGGCGACCGCGCCCTCGCGGGCGGCGTAGACCGTCTGGTAGTCGCGCCTGTCCTCCTCGTCGGCGGCGCGCTTGCTCGCGATATAGGGGGGAAGCGGCATGGCGCCGTGGGCGGCGATCGCCTCCTCCAGCGCGGGGCCGCTAAGCTCGAAGGCGAGCATCACCTCGCCCTCGGCGCCGCGGTCGGTGACCTCGGCCCAGAACCCCGCCGCCGCGCAGGCGCCGCCCGCTTGACCGAATTCGATGCGGTCGCCCCGTTTGAGGCGCTTGGCGGGCCGCGCGAAGGCGCGCCACTGTCCCTGCCCGAGGCGCTTGTGAAGGGTGAGCGAGATGACGGCGCTGGTGTCCGCTCGGCTGCGGATGCCGGTGAGCGCCGCGGGGATCACGCGCGTGTCGTTGAAGATGAGCGCGTCGCCCGGCGCGAGCAGACCAGGCAGATCGCCAACCAGCATGTCTTGAAAGGGATCTTCGGCATTCGGCGCAACCCGCAGCAGCCTGGCCGAATCGCGCGGCCGCGCCGGCCTCAGCGCGATGCGGTCCTCGGGAAGGTCGAAATCGAAATCGGCGAGGCGCACGGGGCTTGCGGCCTTGGCTCGGGCATCGCGTTCAGGCGGCGTCGGCGGCCACCTTCAGCGAGACGATGCGGTCGGGGTCGACGACCGGCTCGCCGCGCTTGATCTTGTCGATGTGCCCCATGCCGTCGATCACCTGGCCCCAGACGGTGTACTGGCCGTCGAGCCAGGGGGAGTCGGCGAAGCAGATGAAGAACTGGCTGTCGGCCGAACCCGGGGCCTGCGCGCGGGCCATCGAGCAGGTGCCGCGCAGGTGCGGCTCGTTCGAGAACTCCGCCTCGAGCTTCTGCCCCGAGCCGCCGGTACCGGTACCGTGCGGGCAGCCGGTCTGCGCCATGAAGCCGTCGATCACCCGGTGGAAGGCGAGCCCGTCATAGAAGCCCTCGCGGGTGAGCTTCTTGATCCGCGCCACGTGCTTGGGCGCCAGATCCGGCCGCAGCGCGATCGCGACCGTGCCGTGACCGGTCTCGAGGATCAGCGTATTATCGGGGTCCTTGATCTCCATCGCTCTCTCATAGCCGCTCGCGCCCGCGCGCTCAACCGCCCGATCCCCCCTCGATCACCGAATGGTCCTTGGCGTCGGCCGCCACCTCCATCTTGACGATGGTGTCGGGGAAGGCCGGCGGCTCGCCCTTGTTTAGCTTGTCGATGTGCTCCATGCCGGCGATCACCTGGCCGAACACGGTGTATTGACCGTTCAGCCCGGAGTTCTCGTCGAACATGATGAAGAACTGGCTGTTGAAGCTGTTGGGATCGCTCGACCTGGCGCCCCCCACGGTACCCCGCTTGAAGGGCACCTGGCTGAACTCGGCCTCGACGTCGGGGTATTTCGAGCCGCCGGTGCCGGTGCCGGTGGGATCGCCCGTCTGCGCCATGAAGCCGTCGATCACCCGGTGGAACTTGACGCCGTTGTAGAAGCCCTCGCGGGTGAGCTTCTTGATCCGCGCCACGTGCTTGGGCGCCAGATCCGGCCGCAGCTTGATGGCGACGCGTCCGAACCTGGTGTCGAGATAGATGACGTTCTCGAGATCGACATTGGCAGGCTGGGCCAGGGTGCGCGCGGCGCCGACGCCGCAGACCAGCGCGATCATCACCGAGAGGATCACGGTTCTCATGGATGCTTCCTTCCTACGATTGCACTTGGGAATTCACCTGGAGACGCGCCCGCGGCGCTATTTTTTTTGCCTTTTCGCCAAGCGGCTCGCGACGGATTTCGGAACGAAGGGACTGACATCGCCCCCCATTGCGGCGATTTGACGGACAAAAGTGGCGGCAACGTGCCTGACGCTGGGTGAGGCGGCAAGGAAAATTGTCTCGATATCGGCGGCCATGGCGCCGTTCATGCCGGCCATCTGCATCTCGTAGTCGAAATCGCCCGAATCCCGCAAACCCCGCACGATCACCTGGGCGCCGGCGGCGCGGGCGGCATCGACGGTGAGGTTGTCAAAGGTGGTGACGACGATCTCGGTTCCGGTCCGCGAGGCGATCGGCGCGGCGATTTCCTCGATCATCGCCACCCGCTCGGCGGTCTCGAACAGCGGCTTCTTGCCGTGATGAAGGCCGACCGCGATCACCAGCCGGTCGACCAGATGCGACGCCCGCGCGATGATGTCCACATGACCGTTGGTGACCGGATCGAAACTGCCAGGATAAAAGCCCGTTCGCGTCATCGGATGTCCCGCTTGGATGCGACAGATGAAACAGCAGAAGCCGTCTTAGCAGATTTGGCGGCGGCGCGGCCGATCGGACCCAATAGCCGTTAACGAGGCCGCCTCACTCTTCGGTCCCCCCGCCGCCGGATTGGGGGTCTTCCCCATCTTCGTCTCCGCCGTTCTCGTCCTCTTCCTCGTGCGCCTCGCCCTCGGGAATGTGCTCGACGGAAACCACGCATTCGTCCTCGGCCGTGTTGAAGATGATCACGCCCTGGGTCGAGCGGCCGAGGATCGAAATGCCGTCGACGGGCACGCGGATCAGCTGACCGCCGTCGCTCACCAGTATGATCTGATCGCCGTCCTCGACCGGAAAGGCGGCGACCAGCGGACCGTTGCGCTCGTTGACCGCCATGCCGATGATGCCTTTGCCGCCGCGTCCCGAGGCGCGGTATTCATAGGCCGAGGAGCGCTTGCCGTAGCCGTTCTCGGACACGGTGAGGATGAACTGCTCCTGCGCGCCCAACTGTGCGTAACGCTCGTCCGTCAAATTCGCGCCCTCGCCGTCGCCGCCATCGACCTCGGGCTCGGCGGGCTCGCCCCCCTCCTCGCCATTGGCCGCGCGCCGGATCTGGCCCGCCTGGCGCACATATTGGGCGCGCTCGGACGCCTCCGCCTCCACGTGGCGCAGAATGGCCATCGAGATCACGGCGTCGCCCTTTTCGAGCTTAATGCCGCGCACGCCCGTCGAGGTCCGCCCCGAAAAGACGCGGACATCGGTTACCGGAAAGCGGATCGCCTTCCCCTGGGCCGTGGTCAGCAGCACGTCGTCGCTTTCGATGCAGGTGTGGACGCCGACGATCTGGTCGCCTTCATCGAGCTTCATGGCGATCTTGCCGTTCTGCCTCACCTCGACGAAGTCGGAGAGCCTGTTGCGCCGGACGTTGCCGCTGATCGTGGAGAACATGACGTGCAGCTTGTCCCAGCTATCCTCGTCCTCGATCAGCGGCATGATCGAGGTGATGCGCTCGTCCTTTTCCAGCGGCAGCAGGTTGATGAGCGCCTTGCCGCGGGCCTGGGGCGTGGCCGCCGGCAGCTTCCACACCTTCATCTTGTAGGCCATGCCGCGGGAGGAGAAGAACAGGATCGGGGTGTGGGTGTTGGCGATGTAGACGCGGGCGACGAAGTCCTCCTCGCGCGTCGCCATGCCGGCCCGGCCCTTGCCGCCGCGCCGCTGCGCGCGGTAGGTGGCGAGCGGCACGCGCTTGATGTAGCCCTTGTGCGAGACGGTCACGACCATGTCCTCGCGCTGGATCAGGTCCTCGTCCTCGACCTCGCCCTCCGCCTCGACGATCTGCGTCCGCCGCGGCGTCCCGAACTCTTGCCTGATGCTGGTGAGCTCGTCCTTGACGATCGAGACGATGCGCGCGCGCGAGCGCAAAATTTCGAGATAATCGGCGATCTTCTCGCCCAATTCGGAGAGCTCGCCGCCGATCTCGTCGCGCCCGAGCGCGGTCAGGCGCTGCAACCGCAGCTCGAGAATGGCGCGGGCCTGCTCATCCGAGAGCCGGTAGGTGCCGTCGGCGGCGACCTTGTGGCGCGGATCGGCGATCAGCTCGACCAGCGCCGCCACGTCCCGGGCCGGCCAGTGGCGTTCGATCAGCTTGGCGCGGGCGGTGGCGGGATCGGGCGCGCTTCTGATCAGGGCGATGACCTCGTCGATATTGGCGACCGCGATCGCCAGGCCCACCAGCACGTGAGCGCGCTCGCGCGCCTTGGCCAAGAGATGCTTGGTGCGCCTGCCGATGACCTCCTCGCGGAACTCGGTGAAGGCGCGGACGAAGTCCTTGAAATCGAGCTGTTCCGGCCGGCCCGCCGTGAGCGCCACGAAGTTGCAGCCGAAGGTGCTCTGCAGCGGCGAGAAGCGGTAGAGCTGGTTGAGCACCACGTCGGCCATCGCCTCGCGCCGCAACTCGATGACGACGCGCATCCCGTCGCGGTCCGATTCGTCCCTGATGTCGGCGATCCCCTCGATCCGCTTGTCGCGCACCAGCTCGGCGATCTTCTCGATCATCGAGGCCTTGTTCACCTGATAGGGAATCTCCCTGATGATCAGCGCCTCGCGGTCCTTGCGCACGGTCTCGCTCGCGACCCTGCCCCGCATCACCACCGAGCCGCGCCCCTTGTGGTAGGCCGAGCGGATGCCGGCCTGGCCCAGGATCATGCCGCCGGTGGGAAAGTCCGGCCCCGGCACGATTCCCATCAGCTCGTCGATGCCGATGGCCGGATTGTCGAGATAGGCGACGCAGGCGTCGATCACCTCGCCCAGATTGTGCGGCGGGATGTTGGTCGCCATGCCGACGGCGATGCCGCCGGCGCCGTTGACCAGCAGATTGGGGAACCGCGCCGGCAGCACCACCGGCTCGCGCTCGGAGTTGTCGTAGTTGTCCTGGAAATCGACGGTGTCCTGGTCGATGTCCTCGAGCAGGCTGTGGGCGACCTTTTCGAGGCGGCACTCGGTGTAGCGCATGGCCGCCGGGGGATCGCCGTCGACCGAGCCGAAATTGCCCTGGCCGTCGATCAGCGGCAGGCGCATGGAGAAGTCCTGCGCCATGCGCACCAGCGCGTCGTAGATCGCGGTGTCGCCATGGGGGTGGT
>CAYVYD010000054.1:0-4868 GCA_964454415.1 uncultured Hyphomicrobiaceae bacterium
TGATGAATTCCTGGTCGAGCCCTTGGGCGCCGCGGTATTTCGAGGTAGCCGCGTCGCCGCCGCCGGTCTGGGACTGGGTCTGGGAGCCGCTGCCGAAATCGCCGCTCTGGGTGCCGCCGATGCGCGCGGTCGCCGCCACGTCGGTGCCGGTCAACTGGGCAATGATGCGCTCGATCGGGCCGCCGGGGGCGAACTGCACGATGGTGAAGCTGACCAGCATGATGCCGAGCAGGGTGGGGAGAAACAGCAGCAGGCGGCGGAGGATGTATGCGGTCATGGATGCGGTGCGGTCTATCGACTCGCGGCCAGTTTGGCAGCTTTCTCCTCGTCATACCACCAGGTCGCGATGACGCCGCGGTCGTAGCGGGGTTTGACGGCCGGCCGCGAGAACTTGTCCCAATAGGCGATGTTGTGGGCGGCCTTGTACCAGTGCGGCACCCAATAGTGCCCGGCCCGCAGCACCCGGTCGAGCGCGCGGGCCGCCGTCACCAATTGGGCGCGGTCCTTGGCCTCGATCACCTTCTCGATCAAGGCGTCGACGGCGGGATCGGCGATGCCGGAGAGGTTGAAGCTGCCGTTCGCGCGGGCCGCGTCGGAGCCCCAGAAATTGCGCAGCTCCACCCCTGGCGTCAGGTTGAGGGCGTAGCGCTGGACTACGACGTCGAAATCGAAGCTTTTCACGCGGGCCTCGTATTGGGAGGGGTCGACCCGGCGGATCGAGGCGTCGATGCCGAGCTGCTTCAGGTTCTTGACGTAGGGCGCGATGACGCGCTCGAAGCCCGGCGCGAAGATCAGGAATTCGATTGCGAGCCGCTTGCCCTTGGCGTCGACGCGCTCGCCCCCCTCGATCCGCCAGCCGGCCTCGCCCAGCAGGCGCGAGGCGCGGCGCAGATTGGCCCGGTTGCGGCCCGAGCCGTCGGTCTTGGGCGCGCGGTAGACGGGGCCGAAGACGGCGGCCGGCAGCCGGTCTCGGTAAGGCTCGAGCAGCTCAAGCTCGGCCTCGTCCGGCTCGCCCGTCGCCTTCATGTCGGAGTTCTCGAAGAAGCTCTCGGTCCGTTTGTAGAGGTCGTAGAACAGGTTCTTGTTGGTCCATTCGAAGTCGAAGGCGAGGTCGAGGGCCTCGCGCAGGCGGATGTCCTGGAACTTCTTGCGCCGCAAGTTGATGAAGAAGCCCTGGGCGCCGGAGGGGCGCTCGTCGGGCAGGTCGATCAGCTTCAGCCTGCCGGAATGGACCTGGGGGATGTCGTAGGCGGTCGCCCAGTCGCGGGAGGTGAATTCCTCCCGCAGATCGTAGGCGCCAGCCTTCAGCGCCTCGAGCTCGGCGGTGCGGTCGCGGTAATATTCGAAGCGCAGCTCGCCGAGATTGAACCGCCCGCGGTTGACCGGAATGTTCCAGCCCCAATAGTCGTCGCGGCGCTGGTAGAGCACGTAGGTCCCCTGCTTGAATCGCTTGATCTGGTAGGGGCCGGAGCCCAGGGGGGGCTCCAGGGTGGTGGCGTCGAACTGGCGGGCTTCGTAATAGGCCTTGGAGAAGATCGGCAGGGTCGCCACGAAGAGCGGCAGGTCGCGGGTGCGCTCGCCCTTGAAGCGGTAGCGCACGGTCGCCTCGTCCAGCGCCTCGGCGCCGGTCACATCGCGCAGCAGCATGGCGATGTTGGGGTGGCCCTTCTCCTTGAGGGTCTTGAAGGAGAAGACGACGTCGCGGGCGGTGAGCGGCGTGCCGTCGGAGAACTTGGCCTCGCGGCGCAGATGGAAGGTGGCGCTGGAGCGGTCGTCGGCGAGCTCGACGCTTTCGGCCACCAGGCCGTAGACCGCGTCCGCCTCGTCGAAGGCGCGCACCATCAGCGTGTCGAACAGCAGATCCAGCCCGTCGGCGGCGTCGCCCTTCAGGATGTAGTTGTTGAAGCTGTTGTAGGTGATGCGCCCGGAATCGCCGATCATCGACATCCTCCCGCCGGTTGGAGCGTCCGGGTCGACGTAGCCGAAATGCTCGAAATCGGCGGGGTATTTGAGTTCGCCGAAGGCCGAAAGCCCGTGCGAGGGCGTCCCCGCCCGGGCGGGCGCGGCGGCGAGCCAGCCGAGCACGAGGGCCGCCGCGATCGCCAGGAGTGCCGTCAGGGGGGAACGGGCGGGCGTCATGGGGGTGCGGCCCTCAGCGCGCCTCGGCCAGCTTGTCGGCGCGGGCCTTGTCGTACCACCACACGGTCAGGATTCCGGGCGAGACCATGGTCACCGTCTTCGAGTTGTTGAGCTTGGCCTCGACGCAGGCGTCTTCGCAGTCGAGCCCGACCATCGGCGCGGCCGCGGGATAGGCGAAGCGGTTCCAATAGGCGACCCGCTGATAGGGCGCGAACCATTGGGGCACGACGTAATGGTTCCACAGCAGCACCCGGTCGAGCGCCCTGGTGGTGGCGACGAGCCCGGCGCGGTCCTTGGCGAAGATGACCTTGTCGATCAGCTTGTCGATCGCCGGGTTCTTGATGCCGGCATAGTTGAAGCTGCCCTTCTTGTCGGCGGCGGCCGAGCCCCAGTAGCTCCTCTGCTCGTTGCCGGGCGAGTTGGATTGCTGCCAGCCGCCGACGATCACGTCGTAGTCGAAATTCTGGGTGCGGCGCTCATATTGGGCCGAATCGATGATCCGGATCGTGGGCTTGATGCCGAGGCGCTCGAGGTTGCGCGCATAGGGCTGCACCACGCGCTCGAACAGCGGCTGGGCGAGCAGGAACTCGACCGTCATCGGCTCCTTGGTCTTGGTGTTGACGAGTCGGTCGTTCTGGACCTCCCAGCCCGCCTCCTTCAGCAGCCTGGCGGCGTCGCGCAAATGGCGGCGGAAATCGCCCGGCTTGGCGTTCACCGGGTTGGCGTAGGACTTGGTGAAGACCTCGGGCGGCACCTGGCCCTTGACCTCGTTCAGGATCTCGAGCTCCCGGCCCCCGGGCAGGCCGGTGGCCGCCAGCTCGGTGTTGGAGAAGTAACTCGAGACGCGCTCGTACTGGCCGTAGAACAGGTTCTTGTTGGCCCACTCGAAGTCGAAGGCGAGGTTGAAGGCCTCGCGTACCCGGGGGTCGGCGAACTTGGCGCGGCGGATGTTGAAGACGAAGGCCTGCATCGGCTGGCTGGCGTTCAGGTAGTATTTCTTCAGCTGCACCCAGCCCTGATTCACCGCCTTGAAGTCGTAGGCGGTGGCCCAGTCCTTGGAGCTGGTCTCGATGCGGTAGTCGAGCCGGTCGGCCTTGAAGGCCTCCAGCGCCACCGTCGAGTCGCGGTAGTACTCGAAGCTGATGCCGTCGAAATTGTTCTGCCCCCGGTAGACGGCGAGGTCCTTGCTCCAGAAATCGCCGACCCGCTCGTAGACGATGGAGCGGCCGGGCTTGAACTCCTTGATCCGGTAGGGGCCGGAGCCGAGCGGCGGCTCGAGGGTGGTCTTCATCAGGTCGCGCGTCCCGCCCTTGGCGTCCCTGCCGGTCCAGTAATGCTTGGGGAGCACCATGAGCTGGCCCATGATCTGCGGCAGCTCGCGGTTGTTCTTGACGTCGAAGGTGAAGGTCACCTGCCCCGGGCCGGAGGCTTCGGCCTTGGTCACGTTCTTGTAGTAGAAGGCCATGCGCGGGTTGGCCTTCTTGACCATGTCGAAGGAGAAGATCACGTCGTCCACGGTGATCGGCTTGCCGTCGTGCCAGCGCGCGCCGTCGCGCAGCTTGAAGGTCACCGAGGAGAAGTCTTCCGGGTAGCTCACCCATTCGGCGATCAGGCCGTAGGAGGTCGAGGACTCCTCCAGGCTGTCATACATCAGCGTCTCGTAGATCAGGCCGAGGCCGACCGCGGCCTGGCCCTTGAACAGCACCGGATTGAGGCTGTCGAAGCTGCCCTCGGCGCCGATCCGGATGGTGCCGCCCTTGGGCGCGTCGGGGTTGGCGTAATCGAAATGGGTGAAGCCCGGCGGGTATTTGGGCGTGTCGATCAGCGAGAGGGCGTGGTGATGGACGTCGCCCGCGCCGGCGGGACGGGCGGCGAGGGGCAGAAGGGCGGCGACGATCAGGGCGGCTGCGAGAATCGAGCGCGGAAGCATACACGAAACCTTGAGGCGAGGAGGATGGCCCATGATGGGCATTCGCGCCGGCCTTGCCAAGTTACAATTAGGTTATGGGCACCGGCCGGGCCGCCGCGGCGCGCCGGCAGGTGTCAATGGGCGGGGCTCGGAGCCTCCTCCTTGGGCGGCGCGGCCTTGGCCCCTTGGTCCGCCGGCGCGGCGGGTTGTGCGGGTTGGCTGCCCGCGGCCGGTTTTCCGCTGCCATCCGGCTTGGGCGCGTCCGCCGCCTGGCCCGACGGACCCGCTTGCTCCGTCTCCGCCTTGCCGCCGGCGCCGCCTTTCTTCGGAGCGCCGCCGGCGCCTTCCCCTTGCGCGCCCGCCTGCGCGGCGGCGGGTTTTTCGCCGCCCGCTCCGGCGGACTTTTCAGCCGCGGGCGCCGCGCCGGATTCGGCCTTGGGCTCGGGCTTCGGCAGGGGCGGGGGGGAATCGGTCTGGTTTCTCAGATAGACGATCAGGTCGGCGCGCTGGCCCGGCTTCTTGACGCCGGCAAAGCTCATCTTGGTGCCCGGCGCGTCGGCCTTGGGATCGGCGAGGAAGGCGTCGAGCGCCTCGTAGGTCCACGTCCCCTTGGACTGGATCACGTCCGAATAGGCGAAGCCCGCGACCGATCCGGCGTTGCGGCCGACGACGCCGTAGAGATTGGGTCCGACCCTGTTGGCGCCGCCCTTGTCGAAGGTGTGGCAGGCGGCGCATTTCTTGGCGACGCTCTGGCCCTTGTCGGCGTCGGCCTCGCTCAACAACTGGGCGAGCGGCACTTCGGGCGCCGCGGCGCCGGCGC
>CAYVYD010000054.1:4968-8195 GCA_964454415.1 uncultured Hyphomicrobiaceae bacterium
GGCGAACAGCACGGCACCGGCAAACTTGTTGAATTCGATCGCACTCATGGCAAACGGCCCTTCGAAGTCGTCAAGGTTATGGTTATTGGGCGCTTCCCCCGATTGTCGGGTGCCGACTATAGAGCGTGATTTCGGCGTTTCAACTCGCCAATGGGCCCATCTGCGTGATACCGATTGTCGCGCCCGCGGGAGAGCTGCGAAGGATTTGCAATGAGTGAAATTTTGGTCGTGATTCCAGCGCGTTTGCAGGCGACCCGGCTGCCTGGCAAGCCCATGGAGAGGATCGCCGGCGAGCCGATGATCGTGCATGTGTGGCGCCGGGCGTGTGAAGCGGATGTGGGCCCGGTGGTGGTTGCGACCGACGCGCTCGAGATCGCCGACGCCGTCGAGGCCGCGGGCGGGCGGGCGCTGCTCACCGCCGGCCATCACCACAGCGGCACCGACCGGGTTCACGAGGCGGCCGCCAAGCTCGACGCGGAAGGACGCTTCGAGGTGGTAGTGAACCTGCAGGGCGACCTGCCGACGCTGGAGCCCGGGCTGATCGCGGCCTGCGCGCGCCCGCTCGAGCAGGGCGACGCCGACATCGCGACGCTGGCGGCGGAGATAGCAGAGGAGGCCGAGCGGACCGACCCCCACGTGGTCAAGGTGGTGGGAACGCCGGCGCCGGCGCGCGGGACCCTGCGCGCCCTCTATTTCACCCGCGCCTGCGCCCCCCACGGCGAGGGGCCGCTCTACCATCACATCGGCCTTTACGCCTTCCGGCGCGGCGCCCTCGAGCGCTTCGTCACCCTGCCGCCCTCGCCGCTCGAGAAGCGCGAGCGGCTCGAGCAGTTGCGGGCGCTCGAGGCCGGCATGCGGATCGACGTGGCGCTCGTTGACACGGTGCCGCTCGGTGTCGATACTCCCGCCGACCTTGAGCGGGCCCGCGCCATGCTCGAAAAGCGGGGCTGATCAGAGCCCGCAGCGATACCGCTCATGAGCCCATCCAAGAAAACGTCGAGGGACAAGACGATCGTCTATCAGGGCGAGCCGGGCGCCAATTCCCATTTGGCCTGCCTGCACGCCTTCCCGCAGATGGAGCCGCTGGCGGCGCCCACCTTCGAGGACGCGATCGCCGCGATCCAATCGGGCGGCGCGCGCTACGCGATGATCCCGATCGAGAACTCGGTTTCGGGCCGCGTCGCCGACATCCACCATCTGCTGCCCGAGTCGGGCCTCCATATCGTCGGCGAGCATTTCGAGCGCATCCGCCACCAGTTGCTGGCGCTGCCCGAGGCGAAGATGGAGGACCTCAAGACCGTGCACAGCCACACCATGGCGCTCGGCCAGTGCCGGGTGACGATGCGCGATCTGGGGCTGGTGGCGGTGCCGGAGGCCGACACCGCGATGTCGGCGCGGCTGGTCAAGGAATCGGGCGACCGCACCATGTCGGCGATCTCGACGGAGCTCTCGGCCGATATCTACGGCCTCAAGATCATGAAGCGCGACGTCGAGGACGCCGAGCACAACACCACCCGCTTCGTGATCCTGGCGGACCAGCCGCAGCCGGTCGAGGCCGGCAACGGCCTGGTGCTCACCACCTTCGTCTTCAACGTGCGCAACGTGCCGGCGGCGCTCTACAAGGCGCTGGGCGGCTTCGCCACCAACGGCGTCAACATGACCAAGCTCGAATCCTACCAGCTCGAGGGCTCCTTCAACGCCACCATGTTCTACGCCGACATCGAGGGCCACCCGGACGAGCGGCCGGTTCAGCTCGCGATGGAGGAGCTCGACTTCTTCTCCACCGAGGTGCGGGTTCTGGGGAGCTATCCGGCAAGCCCGTTCCGGCTGGAGCTGAAGAGCCAGGCCGAGGCCAGGCGGGGCGCGGCGCGCGCCGCCAGCCGGACCTAGCCGCCCTCGGCGAAACGGTCGATCAGCGCCCGGGCGATGGAGAGCTTGCCGGGCACGCGGATGCCCTCGGCGTGGTCGCCCCGCAGCATCAGGCGGACCTCCTCGCGGGGAAACCAGCGTACGTCCTCGAGCTCGTCCTGATCCCGCGAGATCGCCGAGGTGAGCGCCTCGGCCCAGCAGCCGATCATCAGCGAGTGGGGGAACGGCCAGGGCTGGGAGCCCAGATAATCGACACGCCCCACCTTGATTCCCGCCTCTTCGAGCGTCTCCCGGCGCACCGCGTCCTCGATGTCCTCGCCGGGCTCGACGAAGCCGGCGAGCACCGAATAGAAATTTTCCGGAAAGCCCGAGTGCCGGCCCAGCAGGCAGCGCGCGCCGTCGCTCACCAGCATGATCACCGCCGGGTCGGAGCGCGGGAAATAGCTCTGGCCGCAGGCCCAGCAGGTGCGCCGCCAGCCGGCTTCCTCCACCCGCGTGCGCGCGCCGCAGCGCCCGCAGCAGCGATGCGCCCGGTGCCAGCCGGCGAGCGCCCGGGCCTCGCCGACGATGGCGAGATCGTCGGGCGCGAGCGCGCCCTCCGTCGCCAGCGTCCGCAGATCGGCGAGCGGCTCGAGATCGGCCGCGCCCCGCCCGTTGCCGGACCGCGCCGCATTGGCCGCCTCGAGGCTCGCGACGAAGCGGGCGTGCCCCTCGCCGTCGAGGCCGAGCAGCATCGTGATGTCGGGCTCGATGCCGAGGCGGTCGAGATCGCGCGGGGAATACCAGCGAATCGCCGCTCGGTCGCGCTCGCGCCCCGGCTCGAGCGAGACCTTGAGGTCGACCATAAGCAGCAGGCGGGAGGAGGGGTCGGTCCGCAGCCGGGCGACGAGGTCGGCGTCTCCGCGCCTTATGCTCACCCGGTCCAGCACCTGCATGGAGGCGATGGTTGGCGCGGTGAGGCGCGGGATCGGGGCGGGGGCGTCGGGCATCGGCGAAATCGGGTCTTCTCGGGGGCCAGCGGGCGCGGGCGAGGCATATTGGGCCGGGAGGACGCGCGCTGACAAGGCGGCGGCGCATAAACCTAACGCCGCATAAACGGCAATAACCGAATGTAACTTGCAACGGCTGCCGTCCTCACGTGTATAATCCCCGAGGGAGGTTGGCGGCAGACGGGTCTCTCGCCAACCGGGTCAGATCCGGAAGGAAGCAGCCCTAACGAGTTAAGACGCGGGTTGCATGTCCAGCCTCCCACCTCCGCGTGCCGGAGCTTCACCGCCGCGGCCCCGCCGTGCCCTTGCGGCATGTTCCGATCGAAAGGCGAGCGACGCAGCGCGCGATGGCATCACGCAAAGAGCCGA
>CAYVYD010000054.1:8295-11625 GCA_964454415.1 uncultured Hyphomicrobiaceae bacterium
ACCTTCGACGATCTGATCGGCCAGGACGCGATGGTGAAGACGCTTCGGAACGCGTTTGCCAGCGGCCGCATCGCCCAGGCCTACATGCTGACCGGGGTGCGCGGCGTCGGCAAGACGACGACGGCGCGGATCCTGGCCCGCGCGCTCAACTACGAGGGCCCGGAGGGCATTGACGGGCCGAGCCTGGAGATGCCCGGGCTTGGCGAGCACTGCGCCGAGATCATGGCCTCGCGCCACATCGACGTGCTGGAGATGGACGCCGCCTCCAACACCGGCATCGACGACGTGCGCGAGATCATCGAGAGCGCCCGCTACAAGCCGGTGCGCGCCCGCTACAAGGTCTACATCATCGACGAGGTGCACATGCTCTCCAAGGCCGCCTTCAACGGCCTGCTGAAGACGCTGGAGGAGCCGCCGGAGCACGTCAAATTCATCTTCGCCACGACCGAGGCGCGCAAGGTGCCGGTCACCGTGCTGTCGCGCTGCCAGCGCTTCGATCTGCGGCGCATCGACGTCGAGCGGCTGATCGAGCATTTCAAGAAGATCGCCGCGCTCGAATCCCACGAAATCGCGGACGAGGCGATCGCGCTGATCGCCCGCGCCGCCCAGGGCTCGGTGCGCGACGGGCTGTCGCTGCTCGACCAGGCGATCGCGCACGCCGCGGGCCGGGTCGAGGCGGGCGACGTGCGCGCCATGCTGGGGTTGGCCGAGCGGGTGCGCGTGTTCGATATTCTCGAGGCGGCGCTGGCGGGCGATGCGGCCAAGGCAATCGCCGTTTTCGACGAGCTCTATGGCGATGGCGCGGACCCTTCGGAGATCCTCGCCGATCTGGCCGACGTGGTTCACGTGGTCGCGCGGATCAAGGCGGCGGGCGCCGGGCTCGCCGATCCCAGCCTGAGCGAGTCGGAGCGGGCCCGCGCGGCGGAGCTTTCCGAGCGCCTCGGCATGGCGCAGCTCGCGCGCGCCTGGCAGTTGCTGCTCAAGGGCCATGGCGAGGTGCTGGCCGCGCCGCGCCCCTTGGCGGCGGCGGAGATGGTGCTGGTGCGACTCGCCTACGCCGCCGATTTGCCGAGCCCGGCCGAGCTGATCGCCGGTCTCGAAACTGCCCCGGCCCCGGCAAGGGCCGGCGGAGCCGGGGAGACCACGGGCGAGCGCGCCGCCGCGCCGCCGCCGGCATCCGCGGCGGGCGGATCCCGCGTGCGGGCGGGCGGCGGGAGCTCGCTGCCGCTCGCCGAGCCCGAGAGCGAGGCGGCGGGCGAACCGGCGGAAGAGCCGTTGGGCGATCCGATCGCCTGGGACCGGGCGGAAGACGCCCCGCAGCCAGCCCCGCCCCAGCCCGAGAGCCTCGCCGACGTGGTCGCGCTGGCGAAGCAGAACCGCGACCTCAAGCTCTGCCGGGCGCTCGAGGAGCAGGTGGCGCTGGTGCGCTTCGGCGAGGGGCGGATCGAGCTGCGACTGCTGGAGGACGCGCCGCCCGGCTTGGCCGGCGAGCTCGGCGCCAAGCTAGAGCGCTGGGCGGGCAGGCGCTGGATCGTCTCGGTCTCCGACGAGGAGGGCGAGGCGACCCTGGCGGAGCAGGCGCGCCAGCGCGCGGCGAAGGAACGCGCGGAGATCGAGCGTCATCCGGCGGTGCGCGCGGTGTTCGAGCGCTTCCCCGAGGCGCGCATCAAGGACGTGCGGCCGGCCGCGCCCCGCGAAGACGGCGAGTGAGCAACGTGACCAGGACGGAGTGACGGCGGATGGCTGGATTCGGCGATCTGATGAAGAAGGCCCAGGAGATGCAGGGGCGCATGGCCGAATTGCAGGAGCAATTGGGCAGCCTCGAGCTCAAGGGCGAGGCGGGCGCCGGGCTGGTGACGGTGACGCTCAACGGCAAGGCGGAGATGGTCGGCCTCGAGATCGACAAGAGCCTGATGAAGCCGGACGAGGTGG
Source organism: uncultured Hyphomicrobiaceae bacterium (assembly GCA_964454415.1). GTDB lineage: Bacteria > Pseudomonadota > Alphaproteobacteria > Rhizobiales > Methyloligellaceae > JAJFHN01. The sequence goes on from CAYVYD010000054.1 coordinate 10,228, forward strand.
AGCTGCTGGAGGATTTGATCGCCGCCGCCTATGGCGACGCCAAGGCCAAGGTCGAGCGCGCCATGCAGGACAAGATGAAGGAGCTCACCGGCGGCATGCCGCTTCCCCCGGTGCTCAAGCCGTTTTGAGCGAAGGCGGCGACGAGCGATCCACCCGATGACCCGCAAGGCCGCCGGTCCCGAAATCGAGCAGGTGATCCAGCTGCTCGCGCGCCTGCCGGGCCTCGGGCCGCGCTCGGCGCGCCGCGCCGCGCTGCATCTGGTCAAGCGCAAGCAGGAGCTGATGGCGCCGCTGGCGGCGGCGCTGAGCCAAGCGGCCGAACGCATCGTCGTCTGCGAGACCTGCGGCAACGTCGACACCAGCCAGCCCTGCACCATCTGCCGGGACCCCCGCCGGGACCCGAAGATGCTCTGCGTCGTCGAGGAGGTCGGCGACCTTTGGGCGCTGGAACGCGCCGAGGTGATCGCCTGCCGCTACCACGTGCTGGGCGGCGTGCTCTCGCCGCTCGACGGCATCGGCCCCGACGACCTCAACATCGCCACCCTGGTGGAGCGGGCGGGCGGCGGCGAGGTGAGCGAGGTGTTGCTGGCGCTGAACGCGACCGTCGAGGGCCAGTCGACGGCGCATTACCTGATGGACGAGCTCTCGGGGCTTGGCGTCGCGGTCTCGCGGCTCGCCCACGGCGTGCCCGTCGGCGGCGAGCTCGACTATCTCGACGAGGGCACGCTGGCGGCCGCCGTCAAGGCGCGCAAGCGGCTATAGGACGCGGTCGCGTGGCCTTGCCACATTCTCTTCGGGACTTATCGTCTATGTCTGACGGGATGACGCGCCCACGATCACCCGTTCCCACACTGCTTACCCTCGGCATTCTCCTCGGTCTCTTCATGGTGCTGGCGGCGCCCGCCGCCATGGCGCAGGCCGCGCGCCCCGACGACACCGCCCGCTACCTCGCCGGGCTCGAGCTCGCGCCGGGTTCGCCGCTCGCCTCCCTCGCCGGCGAGGCGAGCTGGCAAAACCACGCGCAAATCCTCGACCGGAATTGGGGGGAGGCCGAGCGGCGGCAGCTCGCCAAGGCCAGCGCCTGGTCGGCCCGCGTCGTCCCCCAGGCGAGCCCGCTGATGCTCTATCTGTTCTCGGGGCCCGACTTCCTCTACGCGGATACCTTCTTCCCCAACGCCTCGACCTATGTGCTCTCCGGGCTCGAGCCAGTCGGCACGCCGCCCGACGTGACCCGGCTTACGCCCGGCGAGCGCGCCAAGGCGCTCGCGGCGCTGCGGGTGCCGCTGGGGCACATCCTCCAGTTCAGCTACTTCATCACCAAGGACATGGCCCACCAATTGCGCGCCAGCAAGCTCACCGGCACCCTGCCGCTGATCTACGTGTTCCTCGCCCGCACCG
>CAYVYD010000055.1:0-11584 GCA_964454415.1 uncultured Hyphomicrobiaceae bacterium
TCTGAAAAACCTCCGAGTGGGAGTCGAGGCCATAGGTGTGGCCGAAGGTCTGCTGGTACCAGATCGCGAAGACCATGAGCGCACCTGTCGCGCCGACGCCCAACAGCCACCAGGGGGCGTCCTTCAGATAGAAGCCGAGTCCATCGCCTTCCGTCCTCTTGGCGCCCGTTCCAACGTCAGTCGTCACAGACATAATCCAAATCCTCCTTAGTCAGATCTGACGATTGCCCCCGTGGCGGCTCCGCCGCGCCCGAGGGCGTTGAAGGGGTCCGGCACGGAACACGCTCGATCACCGTTCCAAGGAGAGTGAAGGAGCCGAGCCGCGACCGAATGCCGCACCCAATGGACGCACCATATCCAGCGGCAAATTATAATGCTAATCGTTATTCTTTATTTCTATAATCAAATGCGATTATAAGATGGAACTGCATCAACTGCGCCATTTCCTCGCCGTGGCCGAGACCGGAAGCTTCACCAAGGGGGCGGAACGCGCCGCCGTCTCGCAGCCGGCGTTGTCGGCGAGCGTCGCCAAGCTCGAGGCCGAGCTTGGGGTCAAACTCTTCGAGCGCGACAAGCGGCGCGTCGTCATCACCCAAGCGGGCAAGCGTCTCGTCGAAACCGCGAAGTCCGTTATTCAGGCCTGCAACAAGGCCAAGTCAGACCTGCAGAGCCAGCGGCCGGACAGGGAGCTGAGGATCGGGGTCATCAACACGCTGCCGATGCGCCGGGTCACTCTGCTGATCGAGCAGTTCAGGTACAACTATCCCGATACCTCGATCCACATCCAGGATGCGCCGAAAGAAGAGATCGACGCGCTGATGGCCGACGGCCGCATCGACGTTGCGCTTACGGTCGTGCCCGCCCGTCAGCCGGGGAATAACGGGACCAAGTGGCGCGCGCTCTATTCCGAGCCCTATGTGCTGATGGTTCCGATCAACCACCGGTTCGGCAACCGCAATTCGGTCAAGCTAGCCGACCTCGAAGGCCAGCCCTTCGTCGCCCGCACCCACTGCGAAGGGCGCCACGACTTCGACCGCATATTGACGGAGAAGGGGGTTCATCTTCGCGCCGTCTACAGGACCAATCAGGACGGCCGCGCCCTGGCCTTCGTCACCGCCGGTCTGGCGATCGCCTATCTGCCCGGCAAATTCGATTCCCCCGGCGTCGCGCGCGTGCGTCTGGCCGACTTTCACTTCGAGCGAACCATCGGCGTGTGCTGGCGGGCAGACCAACAATCGCCTGCGATCGAACGTTTCGTGAGCTTCGCCGAGACCAACGATTGGGCGCAATAGCTCGCCAGCGATGGCCGGTTCAACCGGCGCGTCAATTGAATTTCTAGATATAGAAAATGACTATCAATTAGTTAAAAATAATAATCATAAGTGATACTTTGGCGCGTGGGCGCGGGGAACGGACCGTTCCCGGCAGCCGGAGAGAGACCGCGGGCGGCGGAGTCTCCTACACTGCCCCCGCGCGCCGTGCCGGCCGGCATCGCCAAGGGCGATCCCTGGGGCTAGACTCCTCCGGTCCGGGCGGCAGTCCAGAGCGAATTTCTCCGGGGATGGAGCCATGAGCGAAGCCGACGCCAAGACCGGGAAACGCCGTTGGCTGCAGAGCGCCAAGGGCTTCGCGGCCATCGCGCTCGCGGTCGTCTTCATGATCGCCATAAGCCGCCTGTTCCTGGCCATGCTGCCGGACGTGACGGAGATGAGCGTCAGCTTCTCCACCCAGCGGGCCTTCCTCGAGCGCATGCGCCTGCCGCCGGGCTTCAAGATCAACCTCTACGCCGCCGGTTTGGGGCGCGTGCGGGTCATGGCGCTGACGCCGATTGGCGACATCCTCGTCGCCTCGCCGGGCGTCGAGGTGAAGCTGGTGAAGGCGGACTCAGACGGCGACGGCCGCACCGACGGCATCGTCACGATCATGAACCGGATGCGCAGCCCGCACGGGCTGGTGATCGACGGCAAGTGGCTCTACGTCGCCGAGACCGGGCGCGTGATCCGGGCGCGCTTCGATCCCGCCAAGGGCAGGATCGAGGGCGAACAGGAGGTGGTGGTCGACGGCATTCCGACCGGCGGGGGCTATTGGTCGCGGACCATCGGGATGGGCCCCGACGGCTGGTTCTACGTGACCATCGGCTCGAGCTGCAACGCCTGCGCCGAGGACCATCCCTGGCGGGCGGCGATGATCCGCTTCCGGCCGGGCGGCGAGCCGGAGGTCTTCGCGACCGGCTTGCGCAACACCGTCGGCTTCGACTGGCACCCGCGAACGAGCGCGCTCTACGGCGTCGACAACGGCACCAACTATCTGGGTGACGACCTGCCCCCCGACGAGGTCAATCTGATCGTCGCGGGCGGTTTCTACGGCTGGCCCTATTTCTACGGCGACAACGTGCCCGACCCCAACATGGAGCCGGCCGGCGCAGACCGCGCCGCCAAGGCGCTCAAACCGGTCCATAAGCTCGGCGCCCACGTGGCGCCGCTCGCGCTGCGCTTCCTGCGCCACTCCAAGGCGCCGGGCTACCGCGACGCGGCCCTGGTAACCCAGCACGGCAGTTGGAACCGCAGGCAGCGGGCCGGCTTCGACATCGTCTCGCTGCATTGGGGGGCGGACGGCCGGATCATCCAGAAGCCGTTCCTGAAGGGGTTCGATTCAGGCGTCGAGGTGAGCGGGCGGCCGCTCGACCTGATCGAGGCGGGCGACGGCACGATCTATGTTAGCGACGATTTTTCGGGCGCCATCTGGCGCATCACCTACCAGGCGCCGAGCAGCCGAGCCGACTGATGCCTCAGACGGTGGTGCGGATGATCCAGAACATCCAGCCCAGCAGGCTGACGAGTCCCAGCGCGATGAAGCCGAGCAGGGCCATGGTGTAGGAGCCCGAGGCCAGGGTGGAGGCGAGGAATTCGAGGGGCTGCGGTAGACCGAAATCGCATTGAAAGAATTCGAGCTGGAACCCCTTGACGATGGGCATGCTGTTGTCCTGCCGGCAGGAGAGCGCGAAGGGCCGCAGCACGGCGCTCAGCGTCGGCGGGGCGACCAGAAAGAGGGCGATGACCAGCGCGATCCATTTTCCCTTGGACATGGGGCAACCCTCGCGAGCTTGGGACGGCAAGCTTGGATCAACACCGCGGCGAAGGCAAGCAGCTTACCCTGCCCGGCCGATCAAGCCGGGCTCGCTAAAGCGTGACTTGTGTCATGGTCCCCACGCGCCATATTGAGGTTAAGCCGACCAAACGGGAACAGCCATGCTCATCAAATCGCCCAAGGGATGGGAGATCCCCGAGCGCCTCGCCACGCCGGAAGAGATCGCCCTCAACCGGCGCAGCCTGATCAAGGGCGCCGGCGCGATCGCGGCCTCCGCCGCCTTGCCCGCGAGGGCGCGAGCCGCCGCCGATCCCACCGCCGGTCTTTACCCCGCCAAGCGCAACGAAGCCTACGAGATCGACCGCGCGCTGACGCCCGAAAGCATCAACGCCAAATACAACAACTTCTACGAATTCGGCTCCCACAAGCAGATCGCGGCCGGCGCCCAGGCGCTCCCCATCCGCCCGTGGGAGATCAAAATCGAAGGCCTCGTCGAGAAGCCCTTCACCATCTCCATCGACGATCTGATCGCCAAGATGAGCCTCGAGGAGCGGCTCTACCGCCACCGTTGCGTCGAAGCCTGGTCGATGACGATCCCCTGGTCGGGCTTCCCGATGCGCGATCTGGTGGCGCTGGCCAAGCCGCTCTCCGGCGCCAAATATGTCGAGATGGAGACCTTCCAGAACAAGGCGGTGGCCAGCGGCCAGCAGGCCTTCTGGTACCCCTGGCCCTATATCGAGGGCGTGACCATCGAGGAGGCGGGCAACGACCTCGCCTTAATGGTGACGGGCGCCTACGGCAAGCCGCTCGCCAAGCAGTTCGGCGCGCCGATCCGCCTGGCGCTGCCGTGGAAGTACGGCTTCAAGTCGATCAAGTCGATCGTCGCCATCCGCTTCACCGACAAGCGGCCGGTGAGCTTCTGGGAGAAGATCACGCCCAGCGAATACGGCTTCTGGGCCAATGTGAACCCGAAGGTCCCCCACCCGCGATGGAGCCAGGCAACGGAGCGCGTGCTCGGCACCAACGAACAGATCCCGACCCGGATCTACAACGGCTATGGCGACCAGGTCGCCTCGCTCTATGCCGGCGTGAAGGGCGAGCGGATCTACTACTGACGCCGCTCCTCGGCTATTCGGCCGCCTCGCTGTGGCGCGCCTCGAGACCGCTCAGATATTTTTCCGCTTCGAGCGCCGCCATGCAGCCCATGCCCGCCGCCGTTACCGCCTGGCGGTAGATGTCGTCGGTGACGTCTCCGGCCGCGAACACGCCCTCGACATTGGTGCGGGTGGAATCGGGGGCGGTGAGGATGTAGCCGTTGGGCTTCATCTCGAGCTGGCCCTTGACGAGCTCGGTCGAGGGCGCGTGGCCAATGGCGATGAAGATGCCGTCCGCCTCGACCTCGCTCACCGCGCCGGTCTTGACGTTCTTGAGCCGCGCCCCGGTGACGCCGGGGGGAGTGCCGCCGCCCAGAACCTCCTCGAGCGCCGTGTCCCAGATCACCTCGATCTTGGGGTGTTCGAAGACCCGCGATTGCAGGATCTTTTCCGAGCGCAGCTCGTCGCGGCGGTGGACCAGCGTCACGCGCGAGGCGAAGTTGGTGAGGAACAGCGCTTCCTCGGCGGCCGTGTTGCCGCCGCCCACGACGATCACCCGCTTGTCGCGGTAGAAGAAGCCGTCGCAGGTGGCACACGCCGAGACGCCGAAGCCCTTGAATTTCTCTTCCGAGGGCAGCCCCAGCCACTTGGCCTGGGCGCCGGTGGCGATGATCAGCGCCTCGGCGGTGTAGCTTTCTCCCGAATCACCCTTGAGGCGGAAGGGGCGGCGGGAGAGATCGGCCTCGATGATGGTGTCGGCGACGAGCCGGGCGCCGACGGCTTCGGCCTGCTGCTTCATCTGCTCCATCAGCCACGGCCCCTGGATCACCTCGGCAAAACCGGGGTAGTTCTCGACATCGGTGGTGATCGTCATCTGTCCGCCGGGCTGGATACCTTCGAACACGATCGGCTCGAGCATGGCGCGCGAGGCGTAGACCGCGGCCGTGTAGCCGGCCGGGCCTGAGCCGACGATGATGAGCTTGGCGTGGGTTTCGGCCATGGGCGGTGCTGCCTCGTGCTGGGTGGCGACGGTGATCCTGTGATGTATGGGGCTGGCCGCCGCCGATCAAGCCAAACCGGGCGCCCGCGGCAGGCGCCTGTGGAAAGCCAAGGGGGGGGGCCGTGCCTATTCGGCAGCCGCCAGCTTCTTGAAGCCGGCCGAGATCTTGTGGCGGATCTTGTGGAAGGCGCGCTTGTTCTCCGAGACCATCCAGTTCATCTGGATCGACCGCCGCACGCCGTCGAAGGGCCCGTGGCCGTGGAAGGAGGTGTCGGAGCGCCGGAACACCAGCAGCGTGCCGTCGTCGGGCGCGACCTCTTCGGTGTAGTCCTCCAAATCGGTGGCCGAGCGCAGCATCCGCAGCTTGCCGCCCGCATTGCTCCATTTGTCGTTCAGATAGAGCAGGACGGTGATCACCTTGTCCTTCGAGTCGCAGTGGATCTTCCCGTCGCTCGCCCGGCAGTATCCCCGCAGCGAGTACATCTTCGGCCGGCCCGCCAGGGCGACGCCGAACTTCTGCTCGATCGCCTGCTCGAACTCGGGCCCGTTGAGCTCGTCGATCACCGCCTGCAGATCATCCGACACCTCGACCGTCTCCAAGGGAAAGGAGCCGCCCTTGAAGATATCGGGATAGCTGGCGATCACCCGTTCGAGGGACTCCGCGGAGAGGAATCCGGGCACCACCGTATATTCGAACGGGTCGGTGCGGAGTTCGGCCTGTCGCAGCCGGTCGATGTTGAGGTGGTTCATGATCTGGCTCTCGATAACGCTCGCTCTGTTGCGGCGGGCTCCATTTCGCCCATACCCTAATCCGACCGAGTGGTCGCGCGCTCTCTCCAGCGCCGCTCGATCTCGCGCGCGATTGCCGCGGCGGCATCTAAAGGTTCATAGGACCAATTTTCAAGCGCGTTGAACGTCTCCGGCAATGGCCGGGTCGCGCCATATTGCCGCAAGGATTCGTGAAACCAGGCGAATTTCGCCGAGCCGCCCGACGGCTTGAAGACGTAGACCGGTCTCCCGGTCGCGCACGCCTCGCCCGTCATGTTGACCGAGTCGGCCGTCACCACGAACTGATCGCCCGCCGCCAGCAATTGCGCGTAGGTGATCCCGCCGCCGCCCGTCCAGACGAACCGCTTCGCTCCCTTGGTCGCCTCGAGAACCGCCTCGAGCAGGCTGCCGGGCGTGCGCCGCGAGGGCGTGATCAGGAAGCTCGCGCCGAGCCCGGCCATCGCCGCGAGCGACCGGGCGAGCCGCGCCTCGTCGGCCTCGCTGAAGCGGTAGACGGCGTTGGGCCCGCCGAGGATCACGGCGATGCGCGGCCGGGAGAGTGCGGCGACCGCGCGCGGCGGGCGCTTGCGCAGGCGGTCGAGGTCATTAGGCGGGAAGGTGTGCGGCGAGGTCAGCGTGGTGAAGACGTTGGCGCCGCTCAAGCGGTCGTGCCGCGGCACGCAGATGAGATCGGCCGTGCCCGAGCCGGTGCGCGGGTTCTGGATCACCACCGTGTAGGTATCGGGCCCCGCTGCCTTCGCCAGCGCGCGCAGGGCGGGGACGCTTTGGCGTCCCGTGGCGATGGCGATGTCGGGCCATGGGGGCTCGATCCGGTCGCGCGGGTCGGGCGGTCCCCAGGGCGCCAGCAGCCGCCACAGCCAGCGCGGCGCCATCTGCTTGACGGTCGGTTCGCACCCAAGCGCCCGGGCGACGCCGAGGCACTGGACCTCCATGCCGGGTTTGCCGTCGGTGATGACCAGCAGCGATTTGCCGGCAAGCGGCCGGCGCTTGGGTTTCGATTCTCCCCGTCGCCGGGCCGGCGCGCGGTTCGAGGGACGAGCCGGCTGGGCTTGAGCAATATTGTTGATGATGACCGGGTGATTTATTTCCGATCCAGTCTTGATGTCGAAATAATGTTGCTTCATGATCGGCGGCACGGCGGCGACGTCTGGAGCGCACGCTTTTAGCCGCTCGCCGGCGGCGCGTCCATCCGCGCCGCAGCGGACGCATTGCCCGCCGGACACATGAAACGCGCGGAGGCTTCCTTCGCGCGGCAGGGAAACGAGCCCATGGTCTCCGTGCGCCTCGACCGAACCGATTGGAAAATCCTGCGCGAATTGCAGACCGACGGCCGCATCACCAATGTCGAGCTGGCGCGCCGGGTGGGGCTCTCCGCGCCGCCTTGCCTGCGCCGGGTCCGCGCGCTCGAGGAAGCCGGGTTCATCGAAGGCTACTGCGCGCTGCTGAACGAGAAGCAGATGGGATTCGACGTCGTCGCCTTCGCCATGGTCGGCCTACAGAGCCAGGCCGAAGCCGATCTGCGCGCCTTCGAGGAGAGGGTGCGGTCATGGCCGATCGTGCGCGAATGCCACATGCTCTCGGGCGAGATCGATTTCATCCTGAAATGCGTCGCCGCCGATCTCGCCGCCTTCCAGGACTTCATCATCAACGAGCTCACCGCCGCTCCCAATGTGGACCACGTCAAGACGTCGCTCGCCATCCGCCGCTCCAAGCTGGAACCAGGCGTGCCGATTCCCTTGGAGGTGTAGAGCCTGCTTCAATTCATCGGCGTGATCTTGTCCGGCATCGGATAGATCTTGTAATCGAAGCCGCGCGAGAAGCGCAGGTAGAACATGCAAGGTTCATCGCCGCAGCGGACCGAATGGGGCGTCGCGTTTCCCGGCAAGCTGGCGAAGGCCTGTCCACTCATCTTGACGGCCTTGCCGTCGACGCCATTGATGTAGGTGAAGGCGCCCTTCAGCCAGATGATTGTCTCGTTGCTGGTGTGATTGTGACTGGGAACCTGATAGCCCGCCGGCACGCGAGCGATTAGCTCGGCCCCATGCTTCATGTCGCCGCGCAGCAAAGCGAACTCGCCGCCCTTGGGAAAGCCGTCGAGCTCCAGCGGTTGCCATGCGACTTTGTTGAGATCGACGATCGTCTGGTCGGGGCCGAAGGCGAGGAAGGCGGAGTCCGCCTCCTTGCCGTCCTGAGCGGCAAAGGCGCACTGGGACAACGCCATCCCCGCAAATGCAAGGCTAAAACGCAGGTTTCGATGACACGGTGATTTCATTGGGTTCTTCCTCCCATTGATCATCGACCGGCGCATTGTCAGCGCAGCCCGCATATCCGCCCCCGGCTGGCGAAACAACCTGGAAAGACGCCGCCACGGTGGCCGGCCTGAATTGGGAATTACGAGCGGCCGATTCCGATAGCATACCGCGCAAATGGCGGGATCACACGAATTTGACCTTCAGGATCTCGTAGCACTTGCCGCCGCCGGGCGTCGAGACTTCGACCGAATCGCCCACGGTCTTGCCGATCAGCGCGCGAGCGATCGGCGAGGTGATGGAGATCTTGGCCTCCCTCACGTCCGCCTCGAACTCACCGACGATGCGGTACTCGACCTTCTCCTCGGTGTCCTCGTCGACCAACGTGACCGTGGCGCCGAACTTCACCTGCTTGCCGGAGAGTTTGGAGACGTCGATCACGTCGGCGCGGGAGAGCTTGTCCTCCAGGTCGGCCACCCGGGCCTCGGTGAGGCCCTGCTGATCCTTGGCGGCGTGGTACTCGGCGTTCTCGGAGAGATCGCCGTGGGCGCGCGCCTCGGCGATGGCTTGAATGATGCGCGGACGCTCGACGCTCTTCAGGTGCTGAATCTCAGCCTTCATGGCGTCGTAGCCCTCCACAGTCATGGGGACTTTTTCCATCTCGTCACCATCGGTTCATTTTCTTCGCCAACTCTCCGCGGCGTTCCTTGGGTGCTGAAGAATAGACCCGAAAGACACCGCAATCACGCCGTTCCGACGGACTAGAGCCTACCGGTTGACGTAGTGTTGAAGTGGCTGGACCTTCAAGATGTCGGCCCTAACGGCCTTGATCGCCTTGGTCACCGCCATGGCGCCAGCAAGGGTTGTATAATAAGGGATATGGTAGAGCAAGGCCGTGCGGCGGATCGAGTAGCTGTCGGCGAGCGCCTGCGCTCCCTCGGTGGTGTTGAAGACGATATCGACCTCGCCGTTCTTCATCGCGTCCACCACATGGGGCCGGCCTTCGAGCACCTTGTTGATCCGGGCACACGCGATGCCGTTGGCGTCGAGATGGCGTTGGGTGCCGCCGGTCGCGATCACCCTGAAGCCCATTTCCACCAGCTCCCTGACCGCTGGCACGACGCGCTCCTTGTCCGTATCCTTGACCGATACGAAGACCGTGCCGGAGGTCGGCACGTTGGTGCCGCCGCCCAACTGGCTCTTGGCGAAGGCCGCGGCGTAGTCCGTATCGATTCCCATCACTTCGCCGGTCGAGCGCATCTCCGGACCCAGCACCGTGTCGACGCCGGGGAAGCGGGCGAAGGGGAACACCGCCTCCTTGACGCCCACGTGACCCAGCTTGCGTTCGGCGAGGCCGAATTTGGCGAGCGGCTCGCCCGCCATCACCCGCGCCGCGATGCCGGCGATCGGCTCGCCGATCACCTTGGCGACGAAGGGGACCGTCCGGCTGGCGCGCGGATTGACCTCGAGCACGAAGATGTCGTCGCCCTGGATCGCGAACTGCACGTTCATCAGCCCGACCACCTTGAGCGCGCGGGCGAGCGCCTGGGTTTGCAGCTTGAGCTCGTCGATCACGGCTTGGCCGAGCGAGTGGGGCGGCAGCGAGCAGGCGCTGTCGCCCGAATGAACGCCGGCTTCCTCGATATGCTCCATGACGCCGCAGACGAAGCTGTCGGTGCCGTCGGCGAGGCAATCGACGTCGACCTCGATGGCGTCCCGCAGATAGGAATCGAGCAGCACCGGGCTGGTGCCCGAGACGACCACGGCCTCGGAGATATAGGTGTCGAGCTGGGCGTCGTCGTGGACGATTTCCATCGCCCGGCCGCCCAGCACGTAGGAGGGGCGCAGGACCAGCGGATAGCCGATCTTGGCGGCGATGGCGTGCGCTTCCTCGCGGCTGCGCGCGATTCCGTTGTTGGGCTGGCGCAGGCCGAGCTGGTCGATCAGCAGCTTGAAGCGGTCGCGGTCCTCGGCGAGGTCGATGGCGTCGGGCGAGGTTCCCAGAATGGGGATCGCCTCGCCCTCCAGCGCGGCCGCGAGCTTGAGCGGCGTCTGGCCGCCGAACTGCACGATCACGCCCTTGAGCTTCCCCTTGCGCTGCTCGGTGCGCACGATCTCGAGCACGTCCTCCTCGGTGAGCGGTTCGAAATAGAGCCGGTCGGAGGTGTCGTAATCGGTCGAGACGGTCTCGGGATTGCAGTTGATCATGATCGTCTCGAAGCCCGCCAGCGATAGCGCGAAGGCGGCGTGGCAGCAGCAATAGTCGAACTCGATTCCCTGACCGATGCGGTTGGGCCCGCCGCCCAGAATGATGATCTTGTCCCGCTCCGAGGGGTCGGCCTCGCACGCCGCCTCGCCGTCGAGGCCGTTTTCGTAGGTCGAGTACATGTAGGCGGTGGGAGCGGCGAACTCGGCCGCACAAGTGTCGACCCGCTTGTAGACGGGCGAAAGCCCCAACCCGTGGCGCATGCGCGCGACCTGCCGCGGCTCCAGGCCGGCGAGCCCCGCCAGCCGCTCGTCCGAGAAGCCCATCGCCTTGAGCGCCCGGAAGGCGCCCGGCGTCTCGGGCAGGCCGTGGGCGCGCACTCGCGCCTCCATGTCGACGATTTTCTGCACCTCGCCCAGAAACCAGGGATCGATCCCGCAGGAGGCGTGGATCTGGTCGTGCGAGGCACCCAGGCGCATCGCCTGGGCGACCTTGAGGATGCGTTCGGGCGTGGGCGTGGCGAGGGCGGCGCGGACGGCGTTCTTGTCGTCGCCCAGGCCCAGGCCCTCCAGCGGCACCTCGTCGAGGCCGCTCAGCCCGGTCTCCATGGAGCGCAGCGCCTTCTGCAGCGACTCGGGGAAGCTGCGTCCCATCGACATCACCTCGCCGACCGACTTCATGGAGGTGGTGAGCGCCGCCTCCGCGCCGGAGAACTTTTCGAAGGCGAAGCGGGGAATCTTGGTCACCACATAGTCGATGGTGGGCTCGAAGGAGGCGGGCGTGGCGCCGCCGGTGATGTCGTTCTCGAGCTCGTCCAGCGTGTAGCCGACCGCGAGCCTTGCGGCCACCTTGGCGATCGGGAAGCCGGTCGCCTTGGAGGCGAGCGCCGAGGAGCGCGAGACCCGCGGATTCATCTCGATGATGACGAGCCGTCCGTCCCGGGGATTGACGGCGAACTGCACGTTGGAACCGCCGGTCTCCACGCCGATCTCGCGCAGCACCGCGATCGAGGCGTTGCGCATCACTTGATATTCCTTGTCGGTCAGCGTGAGCGCCGGCGCCACGGTGATCGAGTCGCCCGTGTGCACGCCCATGGGGTCGATATTCTCGATCGAGCAGACGATGATGCAGTTGTCCGCGCGGTCGCGGACCACCTCCA
>CAYVYD010000056.1:0-11532 GCA_964454415.1 uncultured Hyphomicrobiaceae bacterium
CACGGCGCGCGCCGCGTCGCGCACGCTCGCCCCCTTGAGCGCCGCGGCGAGCCGCTCCTCGATCTCGGCCCGCGAGGCTTCCCGGCGGGCCGGCGGCGCGACGACGATGACGAACTCGCCCTTGCGCGCCTCCTCCGGCCAGGCGGCGATCGCCTTGGCGAGCGTGCCCAGCGGCGCCGTTACCACCCGCTCGTGGCGCTTGGTGAGCTCCTTGGCGACCGCCCCCTGCCGCTCGCCCAGCACCGCGGCCAAATCGGCGAGTGTCGCTTCCACCCGGTTCGCCGCCTCGAACAGGACGAGGCTCGCCGGAATGTCCGCCAGCGCCTCGATCCGCTTGCGCCGCGCCTCCCGCTTGGCCGGCAGGAAGCCTTCGAAGAAGAACCTGTCGCTCGGCAGGCCGGAGCTCGTGAGCGCGGCAATCGGAGCGGCGGGCCCCGGAATCGCGATCACCTCCAGACCCTCCTCGCGCGCCGCGCGCGCCAGCTTGAATCCCGGATCGGAGACGAGCGGCGTGCCCGCGTCGGCGACGAGCGCCACCGAGAAGCCGGCCCGCAAGCGGGCCAGGATGCGCGGGCGCTCGCGCGCCGCGTTGTGCTCGTGATAGGGGGCGAGCTCGCGCTTGATGCCGAAATGGCTGAACAGCTTGCGCGAATGGCGGGTGTCCTCGCAGAACACCAGATCCGCCCGGGCCAGCACGGCGAGCGCGCGCAGCGTGATGTCGGCGAGATTGCCGATCGGCGTGGCGACCAGATAGAGCGCGGGCGCGAGCGGGCTTTGGAGCTCGGCCCCAAGCACCGCTGCGGCGCGCCCGGGGAGCGCGCCCTCCTCTTCGCTTTGCGGCGGTTTCGTCATAAGCTTCAATCGCTTGCACGCCCGCTCGGCGGGCGCTGCCGCGCCGCGCCGCGGCGGATGGACTGTAGGGCCCGGCGGCCGCAAGGTCCATCTTGCGCCACAGTTCGCCGCTAGACCATGCCCGCGTTTCGGTCCCGGTGGACGCCCGGTGGACGAATGACGTGCCGTTAACCATAATCGGCTATCCCTGATGGGCGAGCGGCCGCCGCGCGAGGTGGCGTCACGGGCTTGGCGGATGAGTGATCCTATAGCGATGCGGCCGGAGGGCGCCCTTTCAACCATGTTTAGCCTGCTTTGGCGCGGTCTTTTCCTCGCCGCCGCCGTCCTTCTGCTCGCCGCCTGCCGCACCGGCGGATCGGGCTCCGACCCCGTCGACGACGGCTCGCCCTTCGCCCAGAACGGCGCCTTCCAGTCGGGTGGCATGCGGGGCCGGGGCGGCCCCAAGGTCAAGGTGGCGCTGCTGCTCCCCACCTCCGCCAAGGGCAACACGGCCCAGGTGGCCGAGGCCCTGAAGCAGGCGGGCGAGCTCGCGCTGTTCGACTTCGATAACCCCGCCGTCACCCTGGTCGCCAAGGACACCAAGGGCACGCCTGAGGGCGCCAAGGCGGCCGCCGAGGAGGCGGTCCAAGAGGGCGCCGAGCTGATCGTCGGACCGCTCTTCGCCACCTCCGTCGAGGCGGTGGCACCGGTCGCGCGCGAGGCCGGCGTGCCCGTCATCGCATTTTCCAGCGATCAGCAGGTGGCGGGCAACGGCGTCTATCTCCTGAGCTTCCTCGCCGGCTACGACGTCGACCGCATCGTCTCCTACGCCGTCTCTCAAGGGAAGCGCTCCTTCGCCGCGCTGATCCCCCAATCGCCCTATGGCAAGGTGGTCGAGCAGGCCTTCGCCAGTTCCGTCTCCCGGGCGGGCGGCCAGGTGGTGGCGGTCGAGCACTATCCGCTGGAGGCCAACGCCATGCTCGAGCCGGCGCGCAAGATCGCCGGCCTCGCCAAGGCCGAGCCGCCGCAGATCGACGCGCTGTTCATTCCGGCGGGACCCGAGACCTTGCCGACCATTTCGGCGCTGATGCCCTATTTCGAGATCGACACCAAGGCGACCAAGCTGCTCGGCACCGGGCGCTGGGACTATGCCGGGGTGGGGCGCGAGGAGCCGCTGCTCGGCGGCTGGCTGCCCGGACCCGACCCCAAGGGCTGGCGCTCCTTCACCCAGCGCTACGTCCAGACCTACGGCAAGACGCCGCCGCGGCTCGCCAGCCTCGCCTATGACGCGGTGAGCCTCGCGGTGTCGCTCTCGACCAACGAGCCCGGCAACCGCTTCACCCAGTCGCAACTGACCCGCGCCAGCGGCTTCGCCGGCGTCGACGGCCTGTTCCGCCTGCGCTCCGACGGCACCTCCGAGCGCGGCCTCGCCATTCTCGAGGTGCAGCGCTTCGGCACCCGCGTCGTCGATCCCGCACCGTCGGTCTTCGGCAGCGCCCAGTTCTAGAACGGGCTCACATGGCGAGCTCGGCGATCACCGCGTCGAGCACCAGCCGGCCCTCCGGGCTCACCACGAGGCGTCCCTCGGCGACGTCGGCGAGCCCCTGGGCGCGCATCATCGCGAGCCCCTCGGCGCTCACCCCGCCCCCGATCTCGCCCAGGCGGTCGAGTGCCACGCCTTCGCTCAAACGCAGCCCCATCAGCAGCATCTCCCGCGCTTCGTCGCCGGGGTCCAGCGCCGCGCTTTGGGCAAGGCCGTGGCCCTCCGCCTCGACCTGGCCGCGCCAGCTTTCCGGATTGCGCAGCGTCTCGAGGTGATGGCGCTTGCCCGAGACCGCCAGCCGGCCGTGGGCGCCGGGGCCGACGCCCGCATAATCGCCCGAACGCCAATAAAGCAGGTTGTGCCGGCACTCCTCGCCGGGGCGCGCGTGGTTTGAGATCTCGTAGGCCGGGAGTCCCGCCTGCGCGGCGATCCCCTGCGTCGCCTCGTAGAGCGCCGCCGCCCGATCGGCGTCGGGGACCGCGAGCTTGCCCGCCGCGTGAAGTGCCGCGAACGGCGTCCCGGGCTCGATGGTGAGCTGGTAGAGCGAGAGATGGCCGAGGCCGAGGCCGAGCGCCTCTTCGAGCTCGGCCGCCCATTGGCTCACCCCCTGGCCCTGCCGCGCATAGATCAGGTCGATCGAGACCCGCTCGAAATGGCTTTGCGCGACCGCCACCGCCGCGCGCGCCTCGGCCGCGTCGTGCTGGCGCCCCAGCGCCTTGAGCGCCTGGTCGGCGAGCGCCTGGACCCCGAGCGAGACCCGGTTGACGCCGCAGGCCCGCAGCGCCGCGAAGTTCGCCGCCTCGACGCTCGTCGGGTTCGCCTCGAGCGTGATCTCGGCCTTGCCCTCGAGGTGCCAGTTGCGGGCGATGCGGTCGATCAGGGCGGCGACCGTTTGCGGGCGCATCAGCGAGGGCGTGCCGCCGCCGAAGAAGACGCTCCCCACCGCGCGCGGCCCGGAAAGTCCCGCCATGTGGTCGAGCTCGGCGAGATAGGCGGCGAGGAACCGCTCCTCGTCGATGCCGCCGTGGCGCACGTGCGAGTTGAAGTCGCAATAGGGGCACTTGGCCAGGCAGAACGGCCAGTGGACATAGACCCCGAAACCGGGCGAAGCAGGCCTATCCGGCCTCGCCGAAGAGGACGGCGACGAGTTTCTTGAACGCCTTGGCTCGGTGCGATATGGCATGTTTCTGCGCCGGCTCCATTTCGCCGAAGGTCTCCTGGTGGCCGTCGGCGACGAATATCGGATCATAGCCGAAACCGTGGCCGCCACGCGGCGGCCAGACGAGCCGGCCGAACACCTTGCCCTCGAAGAGCGCGACCTCGCCCTGCGGCCAGGCGAGCGCCAGCACGCAGGTGAAGTTGGCCCGGCGTCGGACGGGCGAGGAGGCGCCCTTGGCCTCGAGATCGCGCTCCAACCGCGTCATGGCGCGGCCGAAGTCCCGCGCCTCGCCGGCCCAGCGCGCCGAGGCGATGCCGGGCTCGCCCCCCAGCGCCTCCACCTCGAGCCCCGAATCGTCGGCGAGCGCCGGCAGCTTCGCCGCCCTGGCCGCGGCCACCGCCTTCAGCGTGGCGTTCTCGGCGAAGCTCGCGCCCGTCTCCTCGGGCTCGGCCAGCCCCAATTCAGCCGCGCCCGACGTTTCGATCCCGTAAGGGGCGAGCAGGGCTTCGATCTCGGCCACCTTGCCGGGATTATGGCTCGCCACCACCAGCCGGTCGCCCGGACGCAGCCTCTCCGCCATCAGCCGACGGAGAGCTTTTGCAGATTGCAGAGATCGGCGATGCCCTTCTTGGCAAGCTCCATCATCGCCTCGAACTGCGCCTCGCTGAAGGGCTCGCTTTCAGCCGTGCCCTGGATCTCGACGATGCCGCCCTTGCCGGTCATGACGAAATTGACGTCGGCCTCGGCGGCCGAGTCCTCCTCGTAATCGAGATCAAGCACCGGCTCGCCGCGGCAGATCCCGCAGGAGACGGCCGCCACCTGGTCGCTGATCGCATCCCCCTTCAACATGTCGCGCTTGGCCATCCAGGCGACGCAGTCCTGGAGCGCCACCCAGGCGCCGGTGATCGACGCCGTCCGCGTCCCGCCGTCGGCCTGCACCACGTCGCAGTCGACGGTGATCTGCCGTTCCCCCAGCGCCTTGAGATCGACGACCGCGCGCAGCGAGCGGCCGATCAGGCGCTGGATCTCGAGCGTCCGCCCCGACTGCCGGCCCAGTGCCGCCTCGCGGCGGACGCGCTCGGAGGTCGCGCGCGGTAGCATGCCGTATTCGGCCGTGACCCAGCCCTTGCCCTGGCCCTTGAGCCAGCCGGGGACGGATTCCAGCAGGCTCGCGGTGCAGAGCACGTGGGTGTTGCCGCATTTGATGAGGCAGGAGCCTTCGGCATAGAGCGAGACGCCGCGTTCGAGTGAAACCGGCCGCAGCTCCTCTGGCTCGCGCTTGGACGGGCGCATGCTGAAATTGGTCCCCTCGGTCCGACTGGGCGCAGAAACGGCCGCCCAACCTATAGGAGCGGGGGGACGCGATCAACGCCGCCGCGCCAGCGCGGCCGTGCCCCGGTGTACGAGATCGGGGAACGGCCGCCGGCAAGGACCCTGGGATGCTGCCCGGCTTCTAGCAGGCGCCGTTGCCGTTGATGGCGCGGGCCCGGGTTCTCGCCTCGGAGCGCGCCGACTGTTCCGACACCCTGCGGCACCATTGATAGTGCCCGTCGTGCCAGTTGTGCCAGCGGAAGCCCGTGCAGCCGAGATTCAACTGCTGCATCCGGTTGAACTGAATCACCGCCGCGGTCGCGTAGTTTTGACAAAACGGCTTGGGCGCCGCCATTGCGCCGGTGGCGGCGATGATCGGCGTCAGGACGGTCAAGGCGCCGGTCGCGAGTATCTTCGAACGCATGCTCATGTCGGTCTCCTGATAAGCAGTAGGCCGCGACCCATTCGCGGCCCAACGCGCTATTGGTCGAGGCAACGGCTAAACAGGTTCAAATCTATGCCTTTTTAGTTGAAGTCCGAGTCAATTCAGCCGGAGCGGCGCACGTGTCGCCCGGTTTCGCGCGACCGCAAGGCCCGTTTGACGCTCGGCGGCCCACCGCCTAGAGTCTTGCCTCTCCATATGGGATTAATATGTGATCAAGTCCGTTTCGCGATGGGCGCGTGCGATCCGGCGGCGAAACGGGCGCGGCGCGATGCCGGCGCGTCGCTCGAGAGCGTTTCGGCGCTGGGCCCGCCAATCGGAAATCCATGCGGGACGGGCGCGCTTGCGCCGCCGGAGTGGTTCCATATGGAGGGGAAAGGCCCTAAATAGGAGCCATGCGCGAGGACGAACTCCATAGGGCGGCCCAGGCCATGCGCCGGTCGGTCCGCGATCTGGCCGACCTGAATGAGCGGTCGCGTGATATTTTCCGCGAGATCGTCGAGACCTATCTGGCGACCGGCGAGCCGGTCGGCTCGCGCAACATCAGCCGCCAGTTGCCGGTGACGCTGTCGCCCGCCTCGGTGCGCAACGTGATGTCGGACCTGGAGGGGTTGGGCCTCATCTACGCGCCCCACACCTCCGCCGGCCGCCTGCCCACCGAGCTCGGCCTGCGGCTGTTCGTCGACGGCCTGTTGGAGGTGGGCGGCCTGAGCCAGGCCGAATGCGAGCAGATCAAGGCACAGATCTCCGGCAGCGCCGAGGACCTGATGGTCGAGGACGTGCTGTCGGAGGCGGGCGGTCTGCTTTCGGGCCTGTCGCGCTGCGCCGGCGTCGTGGTGGCCGAGAAGCAGATCCAGCGCCTGAAGCACATCCAATTCGTGCCGCTGGAGCCGACCCGCGCGCTCGCCGTGCTGGTCGGCGAGGACGGCACCGTCGAGAACCGCGTGGTGGCGCTGCCCGAGGGCCTGCCGGCTTCCGCCCTCAACCAGGCCTCCAACTATCTGAACGCCCGCATCGCCGGCAAGACCCTGGCCGAGGCGCGGCGGCCCATCCAGTCCGAGCTCGAGCGCCACAAGGCCGAGCTCGACGAATTGAGCGCCAAGGTGGTCGAGGCGGGGCTTGCCGTCTGGTCCGGCGACGGCGGCCAGAAGAGCCTGATCGTGCGCGGCCGCTCCCACCTTCTCGACGACCTCACCGCGCTCGAGGAGATCGAGCGCATCCGCCACCTGTTCGACGATCTGGAGGCGAAGAAGGACTTCATCCAATTGCTCGACCTGGCCGAGCGCGCCGACGGGGTGCGGATCTTCATCGGCTCCGAGAACAAGCTGTTCTCGCTCTCTGGCTCCTCGCTGATCGTCGCCCCCTTCCAGGACGGCGAGCGCAAGGTGGTCGGCGTCATGGGCGTCATCGGCCCGACGCGCCTCAATTACGCGCGGATCATTCCCATGGTCGATTACACGGCCAAGCTCGTCAGCCATCTGCTGACTTGATTTTTCCGCTCATCGTCCGATATCGAGGACGCTGGACGCGCCCTTGTGATAAAGCTGTTTGAGCACCCATGAGCCAGAAGAAATCCGACCCCGCCGCCAAGCCCGATGAGCGCAAGCCCGCGCGTGCGGGCGGCGAGACCCCGCCCGAAGAGGCCGCCGTGGACGATCCGGCGGCACGGGGCGAAGGCGAAGCCTCGGCCTGGGCCGCGGGCGAGGAGGCCGAGGCCGCGACCGCCCAGGAGGTTCTGGCCGCCGAGAACGCCGATCTCAAGGACCGCCTGCTGCGCGCCCACGCCGAGATGGAGAATCTGCGCCGCCGCACCGAGCGCGATAAGGCCGATACCGCCAAATACGCCGTCTCCGCCTTCGCCCGCGACGTGCTGACCGTCGGCGACAACATCACCCGCGCCATCGAGGCCGTTCCCAAGAACGAGATCGCCCGCGACCCCGCCCTAAAGGCGCTGCTCGAGGGCGTCCAGATGACCGAGCGCGAGCTCCTGAACATCCTCGAGCGTCACGGCATCGCCAAGCTCGACCCCCAGGGCGAACGCTTCGACCCCAACCGCCACCAGGCGATGTTCGAGATCGAGAACAACGACGTTCCCGAAGGCACCATCGTCGAGGTCATGCAGGCGGGCTATGAGATCGGCGACCGCATCCTGCGCCCCGCCATGGTGGCCATCGCCAAGGGCGGCGAGAAGCTGCCCAAGCCCGGCGCGGAGGACGCAGGCGGCGTGCCCAAGGCCGCCAATGACGACGAACCGGACGAGCCCGGCGGCGGCGGCGAGCCCAACAGCGGCAAGATCGGCATCAACGTCGACAAGAGCGCCTGAGCTGCGCCCTTTCTTTTAACTTAAAAGAACACGATTCCGGCGGCGGACGCCCTAGCCGAGCCGCGCCATCGAGGCTTGGATCGCCTCGGCCTTTTCGCGCTTGCGGGCGCCGAGCAGATAGTCGGCCCCGGCCCGGGCGTTGACCTTCTCCACCAGCGCGTCGTACTCGCGCCGCTCGCTTGCGCTCAGCTCGCTCATCCTGCGCGGCGGCACCAGCGAGGCGATCTGACTCTTGACGTTGGCGATCTGCCGCGCCAGCGCCGAACTGGTGTTGCCGCGCGCAAAGCTTTCATAGAGCCTGATCTCAAGCTTGCGCAGATTGTCGAGCCGCTCCTTCTTGGCGCCGCGGTATTTCGGCTCGAGCAGGGCATCGACTTGATCGATCAGGCCCTTGAGCACCGAATCGGCCTCCACGTCCACATAGTCCTTGCCGAGGATCTTGTTGGCCTCGCGGTAGAGCCCGGCGCGGTCGTTGTACTGATCGATGCTGAGCCCGCCGGGGCCGGCGCGCTGCTCCAGGCGGACGATCTGGTCCTGCAGCTTCGCCAGTTGCCGGGTCTCGGCGGGCGTCAGGTCGACCCTGTAGCCCTGCACCCGGTCGAGCTTCCGCTTGAGCGATTTCTGCAAGAGCTGGTTGGAATTGACGCTGCCGGCCGCGTTGACGCCGAAGACTTGCCCAGGGCTTGGCTGTTGCAGGGTGCCGAAGATGCTGGTGACCAAGGGAGCCTCCCGGGAGGGACGGGGCAATGCGCGCGGCGCCGGGCGCGTTCCCTTAATAGGCCGTCAACCCTAATCGGCCGTTAAGGGCGTCATGCCGCCGATCTTGTCACCCGCCGCAGCGTCAGGTTGAAGCGCCCGCCCTCGGCCAGCAGGTCGCTGCTCCCCCGATAAATCCGCGCGACGCCGTGATGGGCGAGCCGTGCCGCGCCGCCGAGCACGATCACGTCGCCCGAGGCGAGGGTGAGCGATTGCACTGGATCGCGCCGCCGCGTGCCGCCGATCAGGAAGCGCGCGCCGTCCCCCAGCGAGATCGAGACGACGGGGGCGGAGAAATACTCTTCGTCGGCGTCGCGGTGGAGACCCAGGCGCGCCTTGTCGGCGTAGTAGTTGACGAGGCAGGCCTGGGGCGGCGCGGGATGACCGCTCACCCCCTCCCATATCTCTTCCACCATCCGGGGCATCGCCGGCCACGGCCGGCCCGTCACCGGATGGCTCGCCTGATAGCGGTAGCCGCCCTCCCGGTCCGAGACCCACCCGAGCCGGCCGCAATTGGTCATGGCGACCGAGAACGGCGCCCCCGTCCGCGGCATGGCGGGCCGGTAGAGCGGTGCGGCGGCGATCACCGCGCGCACCGCCTCGAGCAGGGCGCGCTGGGCGTCGTCGTCGAGCAGCCGCGGAAAATGGGCCACCCCCGGCGGCAGCGGTGCGGTTTGGGTGAGGACTGGATCGGCTGGGGACGACATCGCTTTCGGCATTGGGAAAATCGCCTCCTGGAGGCCGCTTGCGGGGCCCCACCGCGGCCCTTATATAACGCCAAGACCCGTATTCACGGAATCGTTATGGGGACCGGCCCCATGCCGCAAAGCCGATAGCGCGGGGTTTGCCGGGTGCCGTTCGGGCCTGGCCGGTCTGCCGAAGATTAAGAGGTTTTATTATGTCGAAAGTCATTGGAATCGACCTCGGCACCACCAATTCATGTGTGGCCGTGATGGAGGGTTCGAGCCCGAAGGTCATAGAGAACGCCGAAGGCGCGCGCACCACGCCTTCGATGGTGGCCTTCACCGAGGACGGCGAACGCCTGATCGGCCAGCCGGCCAAGCGCCAGGCGGTCACCAATCCCGAAAACACCCTGTTCGCCATCAAGCGCCTGATCGGCCGGCGCCACGACGATCCCACCGTGGCCAAGGACAAGAAGCTGGTCTCCTACAAGATCGTCAAGGCCGACAATGGCGACGCCTGGGTCGAGGCCCACGGCAAGACCTATTCGCCGTCGCAGATTTCCGCCTTCATCCTGCAGAAGATGAAGGAGACGGCCGAGGCCCATTTGGGCGAGACCGTCGAGAAGGCCGTCATCACCGTTCCCGCCTATTTCAACGACGCCCAACGCCAGGCGACCAAGGACGCGGGCAAGATCGCGGGCCTCGAGGTGCTGCGCATCATCAACGAGCCGACGGCGGCAGCGCTCGCCTATGGGCTCGATAAGAAGGAAGGCGAGACCATCGCGGTCTACGACCTGGGTGGCGGCACCTTCGACGTCTCGATCCTGGAGATCGGCGACGGCGTGTTCGAGGTGAAGTCGACCAACGGCGACACCTTCCTGGGCGGCGAGGACTTCGACATGCGCCTCGTCGACTATCTGGCCGACGAGTTCAAGAAGGAGCAGGGCATCGATCTGCGCGGCGACAAGCTGGCGCTCCAGCGCCTCAAGGAGGCGGCCGAGAAGGCCAAGATCGAGCTGTCCTCCGCCAGCCAGACCGAGATCAACCTGCCCTTCATCACCGCCGACAAGGCGGGGCCGAAGCACCTCACCATGAAGCTCACCCGCGCCAAGCTGGAGAGCCTGGTGGAGGATCTGATCAAGCGCACCGTCGGCCCCTGCGAGGCGGCCCTCAAGGACGCCGGCCTCAAGGCGGCCGAGATCGACGAGGTCGTCCTCGTCGGCGGCATGACGCGCATGCCGAAGGTGATCGAGACGGTCAAGACCTTCTTCGGCAAGGAGCCGCACAAGGGCGTCAACCCGGACGAGGTCGTCGCCATCGGCGCCGCCATTCAGGCGGGCGTCCTCCAGGGCGACGTCAAGGACGTGCTGCTCTTGGACGTGACCCCGCTCTCGCTCGGCATCGAGACGCTGGGCGGCGTCTTCACGCGCCTCATCGACCGCAATACCACGATCCCGACCAAGAAGAGCCAGATCTTCTCCACCGCCGAGGACAGCCAGAGCGCGGTCACCATCCGCGTCTTCCAGGGCGAGCGCGAGATGGCCAGCGACAACAAGCTGCTCGGCCAGTTCGACCTGGTCGGCATCCCGCCCGCGCCCCGCGGCGTCCCCCAGATCGAGGTCACCTTCGACATCGACGCCAACGGCATCGTCAACGTCGCCGCCAGCGACAAGGCGACCGGCAAGGAGCAGTCGATCCGCATCCAAGCCTCGGGCGGGCTGTCGGACTCCGACATCGATCAGATGGTCAAGGACGCCGAGTCCCACGCCGAGGAGGACAAGAAGCGGCGCGAGCTGGTGGAGGCGAAGAACCAGGCCGAATCCCTGACCCACGCCACCGATAAGACCTTGAGCGAGTTGGGCGACAAGATCTCCGAGGCCGACAAGGGCACGGTCGAGGCCGCCATGGCCGAGCTCAAGACCGCGCTCGAGGGCGAAGACACCGTAGCGATCAAGGCCAAGACCGACGCTCTGGCCCAGGCCTCCATGAAGTTGGGCGAGGCGATGTACCAGGCCACCCAGGAGGCGGCCGGCAGCGGCGAAGGAGCCGATGTCGGCGGCGGATCGGGCGAGGCCGGGGAGGATATCGTCGACGCGGATTTCGAAGAGGTCAAGGACGACGACAGCAAGAAATCCGCTTGAGTCTCTGAAGGTTGTCGAAACCGCCCGGCCATGGCGGCGGGGCTCCCCCGGTTCGGAAGCGCGGGGCCGGAAGCGCGGGAGAGGGAGCCATGCGCCTCTCCTCGGCGGCCGGAGCGGGAGCCGGGCACGTCGGCTCTCGTGGCCGATGCCCTCCGCGAGTCCGTCCGCCACCCGGGCCGGGTGGCGGAGACGCTGCGCGGCAACGCCGACGGCCTCTGGCGGGCGGCCGGGGCAGTGGGTCGCACGGCCCGTTCCTCGGCCGGCGCGCTGTCGAACCGGCGCAGCTCCCCGGACACACCGCCCCACGCGCAGCTGTCCGAGCAGCGCAGGTTCGTCACCGTGC
>CAYVYD010000057.1:0-5119 GCA_964454415.1 uncultured Hyphomicrobiaceae bacterium
GGGTACCAAGCTGACACATTCGCCTCGGCACCGCACGCCCGCGCGCATGGCGGCTGGCCCCGGTGTCGCGAGGGCAAGACGAGGGATCCGCGTGGCCGACCTCATTCTCCATCATTATCCACCCTCGCCGATGGCCGAGAAGGCGCGGCTCGCGCTCGGCTTCAAGGGACAGAGCTGGCGCTCCGTCGAGGTCCCGCGCCTGCCGCCCAAGCCCGATCTCTTGCCGCTGACGGGCGGCTATCGCCGCGTTCCGGTCCTCCAGGCGGGCGCCGACATCTATTGCGACAGCCAGTGCATCCTGAACGAGCTCGAGCGCCGCTTCCCCGAGCCTTCCTTCCTTCCCGGTTCGAGCGCGGGCGTGGCCTCCGCCGTTGCCCGCTGGGCCGACGGGACGCTGTTCGGACAGGCGGTCCAGATCGTCGTCGCCACGGCGGTCGGCGCCATGCCCGAGGAATGGGTCAAGGACCGCACCCAGCTCATGTTCGGCCCGGGACGGCGGGTGGAGGAGCTGCGGGAGGACCTGCCCTATCTCACCTCTCAGCTTCGCGCGCAGTTCGGCTGGGTCGAGCGGTGCCTTCAGCGGCACGCCTTCGTGCTCGGCGAGGAGCCGAGCCTCGCCGACTTCGCGCTTTATCCGATCGTCTGGGTGCTGCGCGCCCGCTGGGACGGGGCGGCGGAGGTGTTTTTCCAGCTCGACGCGATCGAGGCGTGGGAGAAGCGCGTGGCGGCGATCGGTCACGGCAGCCCATCCGACATGGAGTCGGGCGAGGCGGTGGAGGCGGCGCGCGCGGCCGAGCCGCAGACGCCGGAATGGGGCGAGCCGCACGAGGTCCAGGACCTTCGTCCCGGCATGCGGGTTTCGGTGTGCCCGAGCGGGCTGGGCGGCGATCCGCAGGTCGAGGGCGTGATCCGCTTCGTGAGCGCGGAGACTATCGCGCTGCTGCACGAAAACGACCGGGTCGGCACCGTCTGCGTCAACTTCCCACGCGTCGGCTATCGCGTGAGCCCGGCATGACCCGCCTCCGCGAAACGCCCGGTCGCGGCCCCGCGCGCCAATTGGAACGACGTCATGTTTGGCCGGATCGGCGGATCCCTTAAATCGTTCGGCGAGCGGATTGGCTGGGCGCGCGCCCTGGGCGGCGCGCTGCTGCTCGCCTTCGTCGCTTTGCGGCTGTGGGACCCGCTGCCGCTCGAGCTGCTGCGCCTCAAGTTTTTCGACCTCTATCAGCTCGCCAAGCCGCGCAAGGTCGCCGAGCGCCCCGTGGTGATCGTCGATATCGACGAGGCGAGCCTCGAGGCGCTCGGCCAATGGCCGTGGCCGCGGACTTTGGCCGCCCGGCTGGTCGACCGCATAACCGAGGCGGGCGCCCTGGCGGTGGCGTTCGACGTCGTGTTTCCCGAACCCGACCGGACCTCGCCCGACCTCGTCGCCGACGCCGTGCCGGGCCTGAGCGACGGGGCGCGCCGGGAGCTGCGCGCGGCGACCAATCACGATGCGGTCCTGGCGCAATCGCTCCGCCGCTCCCGCGTCGTGCTCGGCCAGTCGGCCTACAATCCGCGCGGGCTGTCGACGCGGGCACGCCTTTCGCCGAAGGTGCCGCTCGCCTATATCGGCCAGAACCCGGCCCCGTTTCTGCTCACCTATCCGGAGTTGCTGCCCAACATCGAGGTGCTCGAGGACGCGGCCGCCGGGCGCGGCATGCTGACCGTCCTGCCCGAGGCCGACGGCGTGGTCCGGCGCACGCCTCTCATTCTGCGGGCGAAGGACGCGATCATTCCCGCGCTCTCCGTCGATCTGCTGCGCGTCGCCTCCGGTCAGACCACGCTGCTGATCAAGAGCGACTCGATCGGCGTGCGAAGCGTCGTTGTGGCGGGCGCCGAGATCCCGACCGACCCCAACGGCCAGCTATGGGTCTATTTTTCGCCGCACGACGCCGGCCGCTACGTCTCGGCCAAGGACGTCCTGGACGGGAGCGTCGGGCGCGAGGCGCTGGAAAACAAGCTGGTGCTGATCGGGACCTCGGCGAGCGGCCTGTTCGACGTCAAGACGACACCCACCGAACCGGTGATGCCTGGGGTGGAGGTGCAGGCGCAGATCCTCGAGAACATTCTCACCCGCTCGGTGCTCAATCGCCCCGGTTTCGCCAACGGCGCCGAGGTGTGGCTCGCGCTGGTCGTCGGCCTGGCCATCATAGTGCTGGTCCCGTTATTGGGCGTGTTCCGGGTGTTCATGCTGGGATTCGCCGTCACCCTCATCCTGGCCGGTCTCTCATGGCAGCTCTATTCGCGGGCCAATATCCTGATCGACGTTGCCTTCCCGCTGCTGTCGAGCTTCGGCGTGTTTCTCGCCCTGGTGTTCACCAACTATTTTCGCGAGGAGGCGCAGCGGCAGCGGATTCGCGACGCCTTCAGCCAGTATCTCTCGCCCGATCTCGTCGAGCAGCTTGCCCAGAATCCGAAGAAGCTGGTGCTGGGCGGAGAGACCCGCGACATGACCATCCTGTTCAGCGACGTGCGCGGCTTCACCGCCATCTCGGAACTCTACCGGGACGACCCCCAGGGGCTGACCTCGCTGATGAACCGGTTTTTGACGCCGCTTTCCAACGCGATCATCGAGCACAACGGGACGATCGACAAATATATGGGCGATTCGATCATGGCGTTCTGGAACGCGCCGCTCGACAACACCTCCCACGCGATGAACGCCTGCGAGGCCGCCCTCGACATGCTGGCCCGGATGGAGCGGGTGAACGCCGCGCGCGAGAGCGAGGCGCAACAGTCCGGCAAGCCGTTCATTCCGATCAGGGTCGGCATCGGCATCAACACCGGAGAATGCGTCGTCGGCAATATGGGCTCGGAACTGCGTTTCGACTATTCGGTGTTGGGCGACAGCGTGAATCTGGCGTCCCGTCTGGAGGGGCAATCGAAGGCCTACGGCCTGCCGATCATCATCGGGTCGCGAACCGCGCGCTACGTGGAAAATTCCTTCGCCACGCTCGAGCTCGACTTTATCCGCGTCAAGGGCAAGTCGGAGCCGGACGTCATCTACACGGTGCTCGGACGCGGCGACCTCATCGAGGACGAGACCTATCAGCGGCTCCGCGACCGCACCCAGACCATGCTCGAGGCCTACCGGCACGGCGACTGGGGCCGGGCGCTCGAGGCGCTGCAGGTCTGCCGCCAGGCGGGCGGGCGGTTCGGCCTGGAGACCTTCTGCACGCTTTACGGAACCAGGATCGCCGCCTTCCTCGAGGCGCCGCCGCCCAAATGGGACGGGGTCTTCACGCTGGAGACGAAATAGGCAAACGGCCGGGCTGCTCGCCGAAACGAACGGCCCGCGGCACCCGATCGCGGGCATCGCGGGCCTCTTCACGTTTCCTCCGGCCCGAGGCCGCGCCGCCTAGAACTTGTAGACGATGCCGGCGCGCAGCGCGTGCACGTCCGGGTCGTAGGTGACGCTCTGCCCCGAATAGTTGATCGTTTCGCTGTCGAGGTCCGTATAGAGGTAATCGAACCGGGTGCTCCAGTTCTCGTCGAAGCGGTATTCGAGACCACCGCCGAACTGCCAGCCGGAAAACGTCTCCGAACCGGATCCGCCGCCGGTGCCGGAGACGGGCAGATCCATGTCCGCCCAGGCGTAGCCCACCATGCCATAGACCAGCAGTTCGGGGAGGATCAGATAGCCGGCGCGGCCGCGCAGCTCCGCCATCCAATCGAGGCTGGCATTGACGGTGTTGGCGCCGAAATTCTCCGAATCCGTCATGTCGCCCCAGACCCAGTCGCCTTCGAAGCCGTAGACGAAGTTGTTGGTCTGCCAGGACCAGCCCGTGAGCACGCCGCCGATCAGGCCGTCGGCCGCGAAGTCGCCCGAGCCAGCCGGCGCGGTGAAATCCGTCTCGGCGTCGCCGTAACCGAGCACGCCGCCGATCTGCCAACCAGCCCATGGCAGCGAGGCCGCGGGCGGCGGCCCGCGATCGTAGGTCTCGTATGACGGCGGCGGCGGAAGACCGCCGGCCGATGCCGTGGTGCCGCAAACCGCGAGCGCGGCGCCAGCGAGCAGGCCTGCCCTCAGCGCGCCCGCCACTCCATTACCCTTTTGCATCACTTCACTCTCCTACCGAGCTCCTTCACAGGAGGCTTCTTCGTGGGAAGATGTCGCCCCGCCGCGGGGCTCGCCCGCGGCGCGCAATCTTCTAATTCTTGAGCAAGCCTAGCCGCAGACCCTTACGAATCGTTACCCGGAGGGTGGCCTGCGAG
Source organism: uncultured Hyphomicrobiaceae bacterium (assembly GCA_964454415.1). Classification (GTDB taxonomy): domain Bacteria; phylum Pseudomonadota; class Alphaproteobacteria; order Rhizobiales; family Methyloligellaceae; genus JAJFHN01. The sequence goes on from CAYVYD010000057.1 coordinate 4,258, forward strand.
ATGGGCATCATTTGGTAGGGTTAAGGGCGATTTAACGACCCTTTCATGGCGGCACGGCTTGCGCGCCGATCGCATTCATGATAATTTAGTTATTCAACTAACTTTAATCATTGGATTCCTTGTGGCGCGCGGATCCGACAAGCGAATGCGGCTGATCGTGGCGGCCAACCGGCTGTTTCACCGCCAGGGCCTTGAGCGCAGCGCCATCGCCGATATCGCCCGCGAGGCCGCCGTTCCCGCCGGCAACGTCTACTACTACTTCAAGACCAAGGAGGAGCTGGTCGAAGCGGTGATTGCGCGCCGCAACGCCTTCATCGCCGCCTGGCTCGCCGATCTCGAAACCGAGGCCGCCCCGCGGGAGCGGCTGATCCGCTTCGTCGGCGAGTTCGAGCGAACGAGCGACATGCGCGCCCGGCACGGCTGTCCCGTCGGCGGTCTCTGCCACGACGCCAACCGCCTGGGCGGGGCCTTGGCAAGCCAGGCGCGCGGCGCCTTCGAGCTGCTGCTCGACTGGCTGCGGGATCAGTTCGCCGCGCTGGGGGCGGAGCCGGGCGAAGCCCGCGCCGGCGCGCTCCATCTGCTCGCCTGCCTCGAGGGCGCCTCGCTGCTCGCCCATAGCTTCGCCGATCCATCGGTGATGAGAAACGAGACGGCGCGGCTCAAGGATTGGCTGGAAGGCTACGGCTGACCTCAAGGGCGAAGGTGCTTAGTCCGGCCCGTCCTCGTCATCGTCCGTCAGGACGCGGTGGGCGGCGCCCTCCAGATCGTCGAACTGACCCGTCTTCAGGCACCAAAAGAAGGCGCCGAGGCCGATCAGGCCGAGCGCCAGGGCGACGGGGAGCAGATAGATGATCACGTCCAT
>CAYVYD010000057.1:5219-11481 GCA_964454415.1 uncultured Hyphomicrobiaceae bacterium
CTGGGTGATGTCGAGGGCGCTCGCCGGCGCGGCCGAGACGTTGGCCGCCTGCAGGGCGGCGGCGTCGTTCAAGCCGTCGCCCACCATCAGCACGTTGCGGCCCAGGCCGCGCAGCCCGTCGATCCGCGCGATCTTATCCTTGGGATCGACGCCGGCCCGCCAGCGCGCGATCCCCAGCTCCTCGGCGGCCTGGCGCACCGTCGCCTCGCGGTCGCCGGAGAGCATCTCGACCGCGAGACCGGCCTCGGCCAGGCCGGCGACGACATGGCGCGCATCGGATTTGAGGTGCTGGTCGAACAGAAATACAACCGGCGCTTCGCCCTCGCGGCGGAACCACAGCTCCATGAGCGGCGGCTCATCCGCGTCGTCCTCCTCGCCGACGCCGCAGAAGGCGCGGCTCCCCAGCCTCAGTTCGACGCCCTTCTCCCGCCCCGTCACGCCTGAGCCCGCCACCTCGTGGACATCGACGACGGGAGTGGCCTCGGGACAGGCCCGCGCCAGCGCCCGGGCGAGCACGTGCCGGCTCGATCGCGCCAGACGGGCGGCGGCATGGAGGCTCTCGGGCGCGACGTCGTGAGCGTTTTCGAGCGCCGGGCCTGGATCGCTCAACGTGCCGGTCTTGTCGAACACGACCGTGTCGATCTCGGCCAGGCGCTCGAGCGCGTCGCCCGAATTGACCAGGACGCGGTTGCGGAAGAGCGCCGCCGTCGCCACCGCCTGGACGGCGGGTACCGCGAGGCCCAGCGCGCAGGGGCAGGTGATGATGAGCACTGTGATCGCGTGCAGCATCGAGGGCTGCCAGCCGGCGCCCGCAACGAGCCAGCCCAGCAGGGTCGCCGCGGCAAGGCCGTGGACGAGCGGCGCGTAGAGCTCCGCTGCCCGGTCGGCGAGGGCCCGGTAGCGGCCACGCGCGGCGCTCGCCCGCTCCAGCAATTCGCCGATCTCGGCAAGCAGCGTGTTCGAGCCGGGCGCCGTCGCCTCGACCGTGAGCGCGCCCGTCAGGTTGAGCGTGCCGGCGAAGACGCGCGCTCCGATGCCCACGGCCTTGGGCGCGCTCTCGCCGGTGATCAGGCTGTCGTCAAGGGTCGAGGCGCCCTCGACCACGCGTCCGTCGACGCCGATGCGCTCGCCAGGTGCTACCAGAATCCGCTCGCCCGCCCGGACCGCCGTGGCCGCGACCTCTGCCATGCTCCCCCGCCCCGTGAGCCTAGTCACGGTGGGGCGCCGCAGGGCCAACAGGTTCTGCCCCAGATTGCGCATCTGCGAACGGCTTCCGGCCTCGAGGACCCGGCCGATCAGCAGGAAGAACAGCAGCATCACCGCGGAATCGAAATAGGCCTCCTCGGCGCCGGCGGCCGTCTGGATCACCGACATGACGAGCGCCAGCAGCACGGCGAGCGATATCGGCACGTCCATGTTGAGGCGCCGGGCCCGCAGCGCGGCGAAGGCGCTCTCGAAGAAGGGCTGGCCGGCGTAGCCCACGACGGGAAGCGCGATCAGCGCCGAGATCCAGTGAAACAGGTCGCGGGTCTCGCCCGTCATGCCGCCGGCCGCGCCCGACCAGACCGAGACCGAGAGCAGCATGACGTTGGCGGCGCCGAAGCCGGCGGCGGCGAGCGCGCGGATCAGCCGCCTTTCCCGCGCCTGCGAGGCGGTCTCCGCTTCGTCGGGCGCATAGGGGCGCGCCGCGTAACCGAGCCGGTCGAGCCGGGCGATCACCTGCGGCAGGGTGACCGCTTCGGGCCTGGCGTCGACGGCCAAGCGATGGGTGGTGAGGTTGAAGCGCGCGCCGACGACGCCGGGAAGGGAGGAGACGCCCCGCTCGATCTTGCGCATGCAGCCCGCGCAGGTGGCGCCGTCGACGGCGAGCACCAGCCGTTCGGGGGCGGGTTCCGCCCCGGCCGGCCGCGCGATCGCGGCCGCGGTCATTTGACCAATACCCGGTGCTGGGTCCGGTAGAGCCTGGCCCCGTCCCGATAGGCGTCGAGCTGCAGGATCCACTGCCCCGGCTGTGGCAATTGGACGGCTTCGCGGTAGAGGCCCGACCGCACCTCGCGCAAGGGCACGGCAAGATCGAGCGCGGCGAGCGTCGGCCGCTTGAACGAGGCCTCGACCCTGAGGCCGGTGACGCTGTGGCCCAGGGCGTCCTTGGCCGTCATCTTGAGATCCAGCCAGCCGCCTACCGCCTGCTCGTGCGAAAGGGTGACGCGCCAGCCGCGCTCGGCCTGCGCGGCGGCGGCGGCGATTTCGCGGTCGTGGTCGCGCCCCTTCCGATAGGCGTCGGGGACGTCGTAGCCGTCGAAGGTGGAGAGCGCGAGATAGGCGAGGACGCCGTTCACCGCCACCACGACCAAGAAGAAGCCGAGCAAACAGATGAGAACGTGGCGTCCTGTCAGCATGCCGATCGCCCGCCCCGCGGCCGGGGGCGCCCTATTTGCCGGGTCCCTTGAAGAAATCCTGCGCCGTCATGCGCCGGCCGGTGGCCCGATCGACCGCCTCGAAGGTGACCGGCACCGAGCCCGTGGCACCGGCGCTGGGCGCGAAGACGAGCACGCGCACGGCGCGGGTGGTGTCCGGCTCGACGACCACGGCCGGGGCTTCGCCGGCGGCGTGGTCGACGCCCACCACTTCCAGCCGGCTGCCCGGCAGGCCGGTGACGTCGAGCGTGAAGGCGCGGGGCTCGAGCCGCTTGTTGAGCAGGCGAACCGTGTAGCCGTTGCGCAGACCGCCCGCGCTCAACTGGACGAAGAGGGGGTTGCGGTCGTGCAGGACGCTCACGCCGAAATCGCTCCGGATGAGGAGCTGCGTCACCATGATGGCGCCGACGGTCACCAGGATCGCGGCATAGACGATCGTCCGCGGCCGGATGAACCTGATCCTGGTCGGCTTGCCCTCGAGGCGGCGAGCGATGTTGAGATCGGTGTCGTAACCGATCAGGCCGGTGGGACGTCCGACCCTGCTCATCACCGCGTCGCAGGCGTCGATGCAGAGGCCGCATTGGATGCATTCGAGCTGGAGGCCGTTGCGGATGTCGACGCCGGTGGGGCAGACGGCCACGCATTGGAAGCAGTCGACGCAATCGCCGACGTGCTTGCCCTTGGCCTCGAGCGCGGCGGCCTTCTTGAGGGAGGTCCGCGGCTCGCCCCGGTCGATCCTATAGGTGACGTTGAGCGCGTCCTCGTCCGTCAGCGCAGCCTGGATCCTGGGCCATGGGCACATATAGGTGCAGACCTGTTCGCGGGCGAAGCCCGCGAGCATATAGGTCGTGAATGTGAGGATTCCGATCCACATCCAGGCCGTCATCGGCGCCTGGAAGGTGGCGAGGTCGTGCACCAGCGTGGGGGCGTCGGCGAAATAGAGAACCCAGGCGCCGCCGGTCCACCAGGCAATGATCAGCCACATCAGGTGTTTCGCGGATTTCCTGGCGACCTTGTCGGGCGTCCAGGGGGCCGCGTCCAAATTCATCCGCGCGCGCCGGTCGCCCTCGGTCCAGCGCTCGACCGCCAGGAAGAGATCGGTCCAGACCGTCTGCGGGCAGGTGTAGCCGCACCAGACCCGGCCCGCCAGCGCGTTCATCAGAAACAGGGCGACCGCTGCGAGGATCAGCAGACCGGTGAAGTAATAGACCTCCTGCGGCCAAAGCTCGATGAAGAAGAAGTAGAAGCGGCTGCCGGGAAAATCGACCAGGATCGCCTGATCGGGCGCGTTCGGCCCCCGGTCCCAGCGGACGAAGGGAAGCAGGTAATAGGCGCCGAGGGTGAGCGCGAGAATCGCCCATTTCAGCCTGCGAAACGGGCCGCTGACGCGCTGCGGATAGACCTTCTGATGGTCCGCGTAGAAGGACGGCTGGTGCTCGTAAATAGATGCCGCGTCGTTCATTTGATCGTCGGAATCCTGTGGTCGTCAGAGTCCTCCGCCCAGACTATGGACGTAGAGGGCGAGCGCCTTGATCTCGGCGGGCTTGATGCGGCCTTGCCATGGGGGCATCACGCCCCCGCGGCTCTCGGAGATGGAGGCCGCCACGGCGTCGATGTCGCTGCCGTAAAGCCAGATGCCGTCGGCGAGATTGGGTGCGCCGAGCTCGGTGTTGCCCTCCCCCTTTTCGCCGTGGCAGGCGGCGCATTGTTCGGCGAAGATCTGCTCCCCGGCGGCGAGGTCGGCCCCCTTGGTCTGGAGGCCCGAGAGCGAGCGCACATACCCCGCCACGTTGACAATCTGCTGCTTGTTCAAGATCTGATCCCGTCCGAACGCCGGCATCTGATTGCTGCGCGTCTCGTCGTTGACGGAGCGCACACCGACGGTGATCGTCTTTTGGATGTCGTCGAGCGATCCGCCCCAAAGCCAATCGTCGTCGTTGAGGTTGGGATAGCCGGTGAAGCCGGCCGCGCCCGATCCATGGCACGGCGCGCAGTTGTCGCCGAAGGAAGCCTTTCCGCTCGCCATGGCGAATTCTAGCAAATCGGGGTCGGAACGGATATCGGCCAGGTCCGACCGCTCGATCCTGTCCCAATAGGTCTTCTGCTCGGCCCTCGCCTCCACCAATTCCTGGCGAACGCTTCCCCGGCTCGACCAATCGAGAAACCCCTTGGTTGGACCGCCGAACCAGGGCCAGGCCGGATAGAGCAAATAATAGCCGATCGACCACAGGATGGTGGCGTAGAACGTCCATACCCACCATTTGGGAAGCGAATTGTTGAGTTCCTTCAGACCGTCCCAGTCATGGCCGGTGGTTTCGACGCCGCTCAGCTCGTCAATGTCCTTTTTTGCCATTTGCTTCATCCTCATCAAGCGGCAGGCGCGCGGCGCGCTCGAACTTCTTCCGATTGCCCGGCCACAGGGCGTAGGCGAGGACGGCGGCGAACACCGCCATCATCAGGACCAGACCCCACGTCTGCGCGAATATGACAGCGTCTTCAAAGCTCATGGGAGAGGCCCCTCAGCGCTGGTTCGCGCTTTCGTCGTAAAGGTTGAAGTCGATCAACGTTCCCAGCATCTGCATGTAGGCGATGAGCGCGTCCATTTCGGTGATGCGGCCGGGATCGCCGTCGAAGTCCCGCACCACCGCCTTCTGGTAGCGTCCCTCGAAATCGTCGACGCCGTCGGCGTCGGGGGACGCCTGGGCTTCGAGGTCGCGCTTGGCGTTCTCGATCATCGCGTCGGTATAGGGCACCCCGGTCATCCGGTTAGCCCAGAGATCGTTCCCGATGTCGGCATAGACGAGGTCGTGCCGCGCCAGCCAGGGGTAGGAGGGCATGATCGATTCGGGCACCACCGAGCGGGGGTCGAGCAGATGGGCGCGGTGCCATTCGTCGGAATATTTGTTGCCGACCCGGGCTAGGTCTGGGCCGGTCCGCTTCGAGCCCCACTGGAAGGGGTGGTCGTACATGCTTTCCGCCGCCAGCGAGTAGTGGCCGTAACGCTCCACCTCGGCGCGCAGGGCGCGGATCATCTGGCTGTGACAGACGTAGCACCCCTCGCGCACATAGATGTTGCGGCCCATCAGTTCGAGCGGCGTGTAGGGACGCATGCCCTGCACGCTTTCGATGGTGCTCTTCATCAGGAATAGCGGCACCAGCTCGATGATGCCGCCGATGGCGATGACGATCAGGATTCCGATCAGCAGCAGTATCGAGTTCCGCTCGAGCGTGGCGTGGCTGAACGACATGGACGCCCCCTATTCGGCCGGCTGCTGCAGGAGACGGGCGGCGCTCCGGTCCATAACCTCGCCGCTCCGCACCGTTTGCCAGAGGTTGTAGATCATGATCAGCGCGCCGATGACGAACAGCAGGCCGCCGAAGGCGCGGATCAAGTAGAAGGGATGCATCGCCTCGACGGTTTCGACGAAGCTGTATTCCAGGAAGCCGAGCGAATCATAGGCGCGCCACATCAGCCCCTGAAGAATGCCCGAGACCCACATCGCGGTGATGTAGAGCACGATGCCCAGCGTCGCGATCCAGAAGTGCCAGCTCACCAGCTTCTCCGAATAGAGCGCCTTCCTCTGCCATAGCCACGGCACCAAGCAGTAGATCGAACCGAAGCTGATGAATGCGACCCAGCCGAGCGCGCCCGAATGGGTGTGGCCGATGGTCCAGTCGGTGTAGTGCGAGAGGCTGTTGACGGCCTTCACCGACATCATCGGCCCCTCGAAGGTGCTCATGCCGTAAAAGGCGACCGACACCACCAGCATCCGCAGAACCGGGTCGGTGCGCAGCTTGTCCCAGGCGCCCGAGAGCGTCATCAGGCCGTTGATCATGCCGCCCCA
>CAYVYD010000058.1:0-11419 GCA_964454415.1 uncultured Hyphomicrobiaceae bacterium
TTCAGCACGCCGTCGAGCTTCATGGCCACCGCCTTCTTGGCGAGCGACTTGGAGATCGAGGCGGCCACCTCGGCGCCGCTGACGCCGTCGGCGAATTCGCGCTTGGATGAATCGGGGAAGGTCAGACAAACCATGGAACACCTCCTCTCACTCACTGCCGACCACGCAGGTAAGAAGACAAATTCGAATTTCGGTTGCTGCGGTTTTAGTGCCTTAAGGGGCCTTTGTCATCGATTGATCGCCAGAAGCGCTCACTCGCCAAAGCGCGTCGTTATGTGGCGCCCGGTCCAGCGCCCGTAGCGCCAGGGCGTCCAGGGATGGCGCTCGTCCCGCAAATCAGGGACCGGGTCGTAGCCGCTCGATCCCCAGGGATGGCAGCGCATTAGCCGGGAGAAGGCGAGCCAGGCACCCTTCCAGGCGCCGTTCTGCTCGACCGCTTGGGCGGCGTATTCGGAGCAGCTCGGGATGTACCGGCAGTTGACGCCCAAGAGCGGCGAAAGCGTGTAGCGGTAGAGCAGGATCGGCGCCTTGAGCGCGATCTTGGCCGCCTGCCGCAAGGGACCTGCTTCCGGGTGGCCGCCGGTGGCGTGGCGTTCGCTCATCACGCCCGCGCCCCCTCGGACTCCGCCACCGTCTCGCCAGCGGCCGGGGTCTCGATCTGGCGAACCGCGTCCTCGACCGCGTCGAACACCAGCAGGGTCGAGGCGTGGCGTCCCTTGAAGTCGCGCACCGGCTCCAACACCGCGAGATCGGCCCATTTGCCGGTCGGCGGCGGGCCGTTCTCCTTCAGCATGGCGCGCATCTGGCGCCCCACCTCGCGCAGCTCCTCGGCGCTCGAGCCGACGATGTTGCGGCCCATGATCGAGCACGCCGATTGCCCCAGCAGGCAGGCCTTGACCGTCTGCCCATAGCGGGTGACGACGCCGTCCTTCATGTCGAGGTCGACGCTGACGGTGCTGCCGCAGAGCTTCGAGTGGGCGGTGGCGGTGGCTTGGGGCGCGTCCAAGCGCTCGGTGCAGGGGATGTTGGCCGCCAGCTCGAGGATCTTCTGGTTATAGATTTCACTCAGTTGCGTCATGGTTCGAAGAGATGGTTTGAAACGGGTAATCGCCTGATCTGCGCCCTTGTGGCGCCGCCGGGCGCACAATATATCGGACCCTGAACCATCGTGGGCCGAAGTTTTTTCGCCGCTTCAACGGGGTATAACCTTCCGGGGCGGTGATCCTAACGCCCATGCCCGCGCGGCGCCAAGGCCGCTCCCAGTCTGCATATCGCGGGGCGGCGGGGTGGTTTCAAGCCGGAGGAAACGGTTTGCCCCGCAAAGCGCACGAACGGCGCGCGCGGCGCGCCAAAGGCCGATTCCGCCGCCGCCGGCGTCAAACTTATGGGGTGGCGCAAGGGCTAAGGATTTGATGTAGAGTGGCCGGGTCCCGGGACGGGGCCGGCGCGCGACGGGGTAACGCGCGGTCGTGCATTGCGGTAAAACGCGGGGCATTGCGGTAAAACAAAGGGTAGATCATGGACGCAAGCGTTAAAAAGCGATCTTCTTCTCCGCCGGTTCTGGGGCGCGGACCGGCCGTGGCGCGGCCGAGCCGCGAGGACGCCGAAGCCGCGGTGCGAACCCTGATCGCCTGGGCCGGCGACGACCCCGCCCGCGAGGGGCTCAAGGAGACGCCCAAGCGCGTAGTCAACGCCTATCGCGAATTCTTCAAGGGCTATACCCAGTGCCCCGTCGAGGCGCTGGCCAAGACCTTCGACGAGATGGGCGGCTACGACGACATCGTAATGCTGCGGGACATCGACGTGAATTCCCATTGCGAGCATCACATGGTGCCGTTCGTGGGCAAGGCCCATGTCGCCTATTTTCCCAACGAGGCGGTGGTCGGAATCTCGAAGCTCGCCCGCGTGGTGGAGATCTACGCCAGGCGCCTGCAGACCCAGGAGACGATGACCGCCCAGATCGCCGCCACCATCGACACCGCGCTGAAGCCGAAGGGCGTGGCGGTGATGATCGAGGCGGTGCATCAGTGCATGTCGCTGCGCGGCGTGCAGAAGCCGAGCGTGGCCACCATCACCACCCAGTTCACCGGCATCTTCAAGGACGATCAGGCGGAGCAAAACCGCTTCATGATGCTGACCCGGAGCGACCACTGCTGATCCCGACCCGATCGCAACGGCCATGACAGACCAACCCTTCGCCAAACGCGTGAGCGTCGCCCAAGTGGAAGAGGGCCGCGAGCTCGCGCCCAAATTCGATTCCGACGGGCTGCTGCCGGTGGTGACCAGCGACGCCAAGAGCGGCGAGATCCTGATGCTGGGCTACATGAACGCCGAGGCGCTGGCAAAGACCATCGAGACGGGCGAGGCGCATTATTGGAGCCGGTCGCGCACCGCGCTCTGGCACAAGGGAGCCACCAGCGGCCTGGTGCAGCGGGTGGTCGAATTGCGCATCGACGATGATCAGGACGCGGTCTGGCTCAAGGTCGAGGTGGCCGGCTCGGGCGCCTCGTGCCATGTCGGATACCGGTCCTGTTTCTATCGCTCGGTCCCGACCGGAAAAGCGCCCTCGCCGCAACTCGAGCTCGATTTCGTGGAGCAGGAAAAAACCTTCGATCCCAAGGAGGTCTACGGCGACGCTCCCAATCCGACTCGCCTTTGAAACGTCAAAATCCTGCCCTTTTCGCGCCGTTTCCAAATAGATAGATAAAAGAATAGGTGGCGTCCGGTCCGGAGATGACGCTGTGGTTAACGGCCGATTAATCAGCTTGAACCACAATCATTCGAGGAGCCCCAGGGGCTCCGAGACCCGGCCGGCCTCTATTATTCAGCGCGGGCAGGACCCAAGTGATGCAAAAGCCAAAAATCGGAATTGCGCTGGGGGGTGGCGCGGCGCGCGGATGGGCGCATATCGGCGTGCTGAAGGCGCTCGCCAAGCAGGGGATCGTACCCGACATCGTCGCCGGCACGTCGATGGGCGCGGTGGTGGGCGGGTGCTACGTCGCGGGCAAGATCGACATGCTGGAGAGCTTCGCGCGCTCGCTGACCAGGCGGCGGGTGTTCAGCCTGCTCGATTTCAACTTCGCCGGTTCCGGTCTCATCAGCGGCCAGCGCCTATGCGACAGCCTGGACAAACATCTCGAGCAGATCTCGATCGAGGAACTGGACCGCGACTTCGTGGCGGTGGCGACGGAGTTCGGCACCGGCCATGAGATCTGGCTCGACCGCGGGCGGCTGGTGGATGCGATGCGCGCCTCCTACGCGCTGCCCGGCATCTTCCGTCCCGTCAAGATCGGCGGACGCTGGCTGTTCGACGGCGCGCTCGTCAATCCGGTGCCGGTTTCGGCGTGCCGCGCCCTCGGCGCCCGGATCGTGATCGCCGTCAACCCGGTTTGGGACACCTTCGGCAAGGGCACCGTGATCGCCAACCAGGAGGCCGTGCAGGACCCGGTCGACGGGATCGACCAACCGCATCCGCCCAAGGGCAACGGGCGGGCAGCGCTGCGCGTGCTGCATCACCAGTTCTTCGGCAAGCGGGACGGCGCGCCCGGCATATCAAGCGTCATGGTGGACGCCTTCAACACCATCCAGGACCGCATCGCCCGCTCCCGGCTGGCGGGCGATCCGCCCGACATCATGATCTCGCCCAAGCTAAACGGGGTGGGCCTATTCGACTTTCATCGCGCCAAACAGGCGATCGAACGCGGCGAAGAGGCGGTCGAGCGCGAATTCGGCGAAGTCGACCACAGCCTGTCCTGGCTCGCCGCTCAACCCGTGGCTATATAGGCACGCATCGCCTCGGCCTCCATCTCGGTCTCGGCGATGCGGTGCTTCACCACGTCGCCGATCGAGACGAGCCCGGAAATCCTCTTGGCCTCCAGCACCGGGATGTGGCGCACCCGCCGCACCGTCATCTCGGACATCAGATACTCGATGGTGTCGGAATAGCTGCAGGTCACGACGTTCTTCGTCATCGACTGGGACACCGGGGCGTAAAGCGCCTCGACGCCCGATTTGGCCAGGGCGCGCACGATGTCGCGCTCGGAGACGATGCCGGCTATCACCCCGTCGTCGTCGACGAGCACGACGCAGCCGATGCCGTGCTCCGACAGCAGCTTGGCGATATCCAAAAGGGAGGCATCGATGCGCGACGTGACAACGTCATGGCCCTTGTCCTTCAAAATTGCGGCCACGTTCATTGGTTTCCTCCTGCAATACTTCCTGTGTCGCGACGGAACGGACCCCTCGCCCTTCGGGCGGCGCGCCGGCGCGCTGAAGCCGGGGGCGGCCACCTCGCAACCAATCGGAGCGCCATTCCTCACAACGGTGCAGATTCACGCGCACCGCATTATAAAAGCTTAAGCGCTCTATTATAAAAGCTCATGATGATGGCTGCCGCGCGCGGGCGCAATGGCACAAATCGCCCCAGGGCTCGGGGCCGCACCGGTTTGCCCGCCGGGAACCGCCGCGCCGCCCGTCTCAGCCCCGTTGGACAGACGGGGACCGGGGGGTGTCGAACATGCCGATTCCGAGCAAGCCCGCGGCGAAGCCGCCGATGTGGGCGACCCAGGCAATGCCGGCGCCGGAGCCGTCCAGGCGCACGTTGCCAAGGCCGAAAAGGGCGTTAACGGCCAGCCAGATACCCAAAAAAATGAGGATTCGCCGGTCGGTGAAGGTTTGGCGAATGGTCGCGAGCGGCAGGCGCGCGGGGTCGGCCGAGCGTTCCAGCAAGGAGCCCTGGCCGCCGAATAGAAAGCGGATCGCGCCCGCCATGTGACCGGAAACGGCGCCCGAGGCGCCGACGACGGGCACCGCCTCGCCGAAATGGACGAGCAAATGCGCAAACGCGGCCGCGACGCCGCAAAACAGGGTGAACGCAAAAAAGCGCGCTCCTCCGAGGCGTCTGGCGACGGCGCTGCCGAAGGCCAGCATCCACAGGCCGTTGACCAGCAAATGCACCAGGCTGCCGTGAACCAGCATGTAGGTGGCGAAGGAGGTGACACCGGCCACCGCGCCCCCCGGCAGATCGGCGCCGGCGGCGGTGTAACGGGCGGGAATGAAGGCGAGCGTGAGAAGAAGGTTGATCCGCTCTTCCCAGGGCAGCAGGTTCAAGCCGAAATAGACGGTGATCAGAACCACCAACGCCATGAGCACGCTTCCCGGCACGTTGAATATGGGGGGCTTGAAGCGATGCGAGCCCGCGCGGTGCTGATCATCCATTGCGGCTTGTCCCCTCCTCCCGGTTGCGCGGTTTCCGCGTGCCTGCCCCCGTCTTCCCCGAAGCATCCACCATAAGCAAGCGATTTTGGCACGCTACCTGCTCGTCAATCCGTTATCGCGGCGGCCGAAGAGCCGTCTGTTTCAAAATGGGATGAACGGTTTTCCGTTCCAACGCGACAAAACAGGGTTGGCACATGTCGGCACAGGTGATGCAGCAACGCACGAGCAGACTCCTTTACCATTACTGGGACGACGTCAGAGGCGACCGCAAGGCGCCGCAGCGTTTCGAAATAGAACCCTCCAATATCGCCGCTCTGCTCGCAGAGACGTTCATCATCGACTGCTCGCGGACCGCGAGCTTTCGATTCCGCCTGGCAGGAACGCGGATCTGCGAATATCTGGGCCGCGAGCTGCGCGGGGCGGATCTGCTCGATTTTTGGCAGGGCGACGACCGCGAGGCGGTCGAGGGCCTGCTGCACGGGATCGTCATGGACGGATCGGCGGGGGTGGTGAGCTTCGACGCCATCGCGGAAACCGGGCGCCACGCCCGCTTCGAAATGACGCTTTTGCCGCTGATTCATTCGAGCACGCGCATCAACCGCATTCTCGGCAACATCACGGCCATCGACCCGCCCTATTGGCTGGGATCGGTGACGATCCAAAACTATCGGCTCGCACGCCTCGATGTGGTCTTTCCCGACCGGCAGCCGCAATTTCTCAAGGAGTCGGGGCCCCAATCCCTGTTCGAGCAGGCGGGCGGATACAGGATCGCCGGCGACGCCGAGCGCAAATTCCGCGTGTTCGAGGGCGGCCGATCCGACTGACCGAAAGAGCTCGGCAGCGCCACCACCGCCTCGAGCAGGGGGGGCCGTGTCGTTTAGCGCTTCGTTAATGCGGTGGGTATACTATCGCTTTACTCGCCGACATTTGCCCAAGCGTTCCAGGATACGAATTTCATGGGCCTGCCAATCGACAAAGATACCCGCTCGGGAGTTGAGGATGAGCCGGCTCGCCCTTCCCAATCGGCTATCCGCACGCTGCGTCTGATCGCGGCCGGACGGTATGAATTCGTGGGCGACAACCGCAAGCACCAGCGGGTGCATCTGCGGCTGCTCGGCCGCTTCATGCGCGCGGACAAGAAGGAATATCCCTGCCAGGTGCTGAACATCTCGCCCGGCGGCGCCGCCCTTCTGGCCCCCGCCCCCGGCGAGGTCGGCGAGCGGATCGTCGCCTATATCGACCATATCGGCCGCATCGAAGGCTCGCTGGTGCGCAATTTCGACGGCGGATTCGCCATCAAGATTCACGCCTCCGACTACAAGCGCGAGAAAATCGCGAACCAGCTCACCTGGCTCGCCAACCGCGAGACCCTCAAGCTCGCCGAAGACCGGCGGCACCAGCGGATCGTCCCGCGCAAAACGCAAATGACGATCACGCTCCAGGACGGCAGCGAACAAAACTGCAAAATTCTCGACGTGTCGCTGTCCGGGGCGTCGCTCGAGATCAATCCGAAGCCCGAAATGGGCTCGACGATCGTGGTCGGAAAGATGCGGGGCCGCGTCGTGCGCTATCACGACCGCGGAATCGGCATCGAGTTCCTGGACGTTCAGAACCTCTCGGCCATCGAAAACAACTTCGGCTGAGGTCCGGCGTACTTTTTTTCGCACCAATCGCAAATTTTTTCGGCACGAATCGAATCCCTCGCGACCCCTCCGCGCCGCCCCCCCGACGGCGGCCCGGGCACCAGGCACGCGGGGCGGAACGGCCGACTCCTCGCCGCGCGATTTCCCGGATTTCCACGCTTTTCGACATCACCGCCTATGCGCTCGGCAAAGCTAAAATTTTAAACAAATTTGGAAATTTAAAAATTTAATATAAGTATCACTAAATATAACACGCATACTATTACAATATACATCGCGTAGTTTCCTCAAAATCAAAATCTGTATGAGACAGTCCGCCCATCACAAACGAAGGGGGCGGTAACGAATACAATTATCCGCTCCCAAAAAAACTGCCAGGGGGCGAAGATGAACAGGGTTGGGAGTTCCATTCTATCAATACTCGCATTCATTGCGATGGCGACCAACGCGAATTCTAGGACGGTGGAATGGCAAAACGGTCAGAATCAGAAATCTCCGTATATGCGCAGCTACGGCCGTGCGCTGCCGCCGATCGGACATGTCGGTTTCTGCCGCCGCAATCCCGGCGACTGCCGGGCCACTTCGAGCGATACGCAGCGGGAGGAGCTTACGGTCAAGCGCCAGCAGGACCTGCGCGAGGTCAACGACCTGGTCAACCAGGTGGTGAAGCCGGAGAGCGATCTCGAGCTCTATGGCAGGCTCGAACACTGGACCTATCCGGGCGACAAGGGCGATTGCGAGGATTACGTGCTGCTGAAGCGCCGGATGCTGATCGAGCGGGGCTGGCCGGCGAGCGCGCTCCTGATCACCGTCGTGCGCGACGAGCACAACGAAGGCCATGCGGTTTTGACGGTTCGCACCGGCGAGGGCGACTTCGTTCTCGACAACAAGAAGAAGCCCGTGATGGTCTGGAGCCGCTCCGGCTACACCTTCATCAAGCGCCAGTCCTTCAACGATCCCGTCTCATGGGTGTCGTTGATGCCTCCGGGATTGCCGCAGGAGACGACGCTTTTGGGAACCAAGGCGCGCTAAGGCGGCCGATTCAAGCAACACATACGACTTTCCCTCTGGGCCCGGCGACCATCCCCCCCTCCCCGACCTGACCGGGCCTGACTGAGAGCCGGCATTCGCAAGAATGCCGGCTCTTTTTTTTATGCGCGCGCCGAGGGGCGGTGCGGATCAGGCGATCAGTCCGGCGCGCAGCAGCAGCTCGAGCATCAGAACGCCGGAAAAGAAGCTCCATAGGGAGGCGATGACGGTGGAAAGCGCGAGCCAGTGGGCCGGGCGGCCGGCCCTGGCGCCCTTCAGGGCGTTGCGCATGAGAATAGCCGGCCCGGCGGCGACCCGCAGCAAAATGCCGGCGAGGACGCCGGCGCCGCGCGCCCGGGCGCAGGCGAAGGCGAGCGGCTCGCCGGTGAGAAGCTGATGAAGGCTGGCGCTTAAGCCCGCCGACACGAAGCCCACCGCGACGACGTAGAAATAGAACAGGACGTCCGTGAAAAGCACCGCGTGACCTCTCGGAAGTTGCCGATCTCGGACGGCATATGAGCCACGGCGCGCGCGGAACGCACCCTGTTTCCTACCGAAAGGTTAAAGGCGAGAGGCGCCGGAGCGCCGCTTAGCCGGTCAGGTCGAATTCGAGGATGGCCATCTGAAACTGATAGGAGAGGTCCTCGTCCTCGTCGTCGCGGAAGATCACGCCGATGAACTCCTCGCCGATATAGACCTCGGCGGAGTCCTCCTTTTGCGGCCGCTGGCGTACTTGGATGCTGGGGAGTTCGAAGGTTCGCTGCAGATAGCGCTCAAGGCGAAGAATTTCCTCTGGATTCACGGGCGATTCCCTTTGATTTCCTAAGGCCGGTAAAGGCTGCTGAACGACGCTTGCGGACCCGCCTCCCCGCGCGCCGGAGAACGCCCGGCATGCGGACGGGGAGGCGCGGATTTGCTAGTTGTTCTCGGTCTCTCCGGGATCGGGATCGAGGGTTTGGTCCATGGCGCGCGCGGGCTCCGGGCATTTGGCGCAGCCGACGATCTTGGCCGGCACGCCGGCGACGGTGCGATTGGCCGGCACGTCGCTCAATACGACGCTGCCGGAGGCGACGCGAGAGCAGTCGCCCACGGCGATGTTGCCGAGGATCTTGGCGCCGGCGCCGATCATGACGCCGCGGCCGATCTTGGGATGGCGGTCGCCGCGCTCCTTGCCGCTGCCGCCGAGCGTCACGCCGTGCAGGATCGAGACGTCGTCGCCGACGCAAGCGGTCTCGCCGATCACCACGCCCGAGGCGTGGTCGATCATAATGCCGCGGCCGATCTCGGCGGCGGGGTGAATGTCGACGTTCAGCACGCGCGAGACCTGGCTCTGCAGGTAAAGCGCGATGTCGCGTCGCCCGGCGGTCCACAGGACGTGGGCGAGACGGTGGGTCTGGAGGGCGTGAAAGCCCTTGAAATAGAGCAGCGGCTCGATCAGCCGCTTGCAGGCGGGGTCGCGGTCGGCGACGGCGGCCAGATCGGCGCGGAAGTCCTCGCCCAGCCGGGGATTGTCCGCCAACGCCTCGCCGAAGATCTGGTGCAGCAGGTCGGCGTCCACGTCGGGATGCGCCAGCCGGTGGGCCAGCCGGTGGCAGACGGCGTCCTCAAGCCGGTCGTGGCTCAGCACCGTTGCATGGACGAAGGCGGCGAGCGCCGGCTCGTCGGCCGCGGTCTGCTCCGCCTCGCCGCGGATCTGCATCCACTGCGGATCGCAGGTGTCGATCTTGGGCCTTACGTTCGAGCGCGATTGCGCCATCTCAGTCACCTCGAGCTCTGTTTCGCGAACCCGAAGCCCGGCGGAGCCGCGCCTTGGGCCTCTCTTGGGATCGTTCCTCGGCCTTTACTTGGGCATGCTAGCATACAAATCAACGCCTTCGTACGGTTCGCGGACGCGCCTGGGACGTCGGCGCTGCAAACGCGCCTCGATTGTGATATCGCCGCGGCGTGGCCATCATAGGGGGGAAACGTGACCAAACCACAAAACGATCCCGCGCGGCAAGGGCGCATCGGCGTGCGGCGCGAGGGGGCGCTCGGCTGGATCGTCATCGACAACGAAACGCGCATGAACGCGCTCGGCCGGTCGATGTGGGAGGCGCTCCCCCAGGCGGTGGCCGGGCTCGAGTCCGACCGGGAGATCAGGGTCGTGATCCTGAGGGGCGCCGGCGCGCAGGCCTTCAGCGCCGGCGCCGACATCTCCGAGTTCGCCGACCAGCGCACGGGCGCCGCCGCCAAGGCCTATGACGAGCTCAATCAGGCCGCCTTCGACGCGGTCACCCGCTGCACCAAGCCGACCATAGCGATGATCTCCGGCTTCTGCATGGGCGGCGGCTTCGAGCTCGCGCTCTGCTGCGATCTGCGGCTCGCCGCCGAGGGCGCGCAGTTCGCGATCCCCGCCGCCAGGCTCGGCGTCGGCTACAACCCGCGCTGGTTCGCCCCGCTGCTGGCGGTCGTCTCGGCGGCGAGGCTCAAGGACCTGATCTATACTGGGCGGCGGGTGGGGCATGAGGAGGCGCACGCGGGCGGTCTCCTCAACGAGGTCTGCCCGGGGGGAGAGCTCGAAGCGCGCGCCCGCGCGCTTGGCCTGGAAATCGCGGCCAACGCGCCGCTCTCGATCCTGGCGGCCAAGCGGGCAATCGACGCCCATTCCCGCGCGCTTACGGAAGAGGAGCTGACCGCCCTCGACGAGCTGGTGGAGGCCTGCTTCGATAGCGCCGACTACGCCGAGGGCCAAGCCGCCTTCGCCGCGAAGCGCGCGCCGCGCTTCAAGGGCGAATAGGCCCCACCGCATGCCCCGCTCAGGGGCGCTCGTTCAAGAACGCCAGCACGCCCGCCTTGAAGGCCTTGTCGCCGACCGCCTTCATGTGATCGCGGCCCTCGATGTCGAGCGCGCGGGCGCCGGGGATCAGCGCCGCCAAGGGCCCGGCCGGACCGCCGATCACGTCTTCGCCGCCGACCGCGACCAGGACGGGGAGGTCGAGGGTGGCCAGGTCCTCCGGCGCGATTTTCTCGCGCGAGGAGCGGATGCAGGCGGCGAGCGCGCGCAAGTCGCTCCCCGTCGCCTCGGCGAATAGGCGGAAGGTGCGCGCGGTGGGGCTGGCGACGTCGGCGGCGCTGGGCGCCTCCAGCGCCCGGGCGATGGGACCCGAGCCCCCCAGGCCCCGCACCATGTTGATGCCGAGCCCGGCGAAGACGGCGCTCCGCACCAGGCCGGGGTGGCGCAGGGCGAGGAAGGCGCAGATCCGCGCGCCCATGGAATAGCCCATGACGTCGGCGCGAGCGATGCCGAGATGGCGCAGGAGATTGCGGGCGTCCTCGGCCATCACCGGAGCGCCATAGGCGGCCGCGTCATAGAGCTTCTGGCTCAGGCCGTGGCCGCGGTTGTCGAGGGCGACGACCCGGCGGCCCGCGCCCTTGAGCGTCTCGACCCAGCCGGTGTCGATCCAGTTGACGGCCGTGTTGGAGGCGAAGCCGTGGACCAGCAGCACCGGCTCGCCCTCACCCTCGTCGATATAGGCGATCTCCACGCCGTC
>CAYVYD010000059.1:0-7149 GCA_964454415.1 uncultured Hyphomicrobiaceae bacterium
CAGGCGGCCTTCGGCGTCGGTGTTGCCGATCTCCACCGTGAGCCCCTTGCGGCTCGCTAGCACGTCGCCGGGCCGGAAGGCGTTGCCGGAGACGTTGTTGTCGGCGGCCGGGATCAGCACCCGCAGCCGCACGGGAAGCTTCGCGTCCATCATCATGTGGGCCAGGGCAAGCGCCGCCGCCGCGCCGCCCATGTCCTTCTTCATCAGCGCCATGGAGGCGCCGGGCTTGAGGTTGAGGCCGCCGGTGTCGAAGCAGATTCCCTTGCCCACCAGCGTCACCTT
The DNA here is from genome assembly GCA_964454415.1 of uncultured Hyphomicrobiaceae bacterium. Lineage (GTDB taxonomy): Bacteria > Pseudomonadota > Alphaproteobacteria > Rhizobiales > Methyloligellaceae > JAJFHN01. Next base: position 283 of record CAYVYD010000059.1, read on the forward strand.
CGGCCCGCGCGCCTTGCCCCAGACGAGCTCGATCAGCCTGGGGGGGCGGTCGCTGGCGCGTCCGACCGTGTGGATCATCGGAAAGTTCCTTTTCAGCAGGGCCTCGCCGACGATCACCTGAGACTTCGCGCCGTGCCGCCCGGCGAGCGCCGCGGCTGCGGCGGCCAGCTCGGCCGGGCCCAGATCGTTGGCCGGGCGGTTGATGAGGTCGCGCGCCAGCCAGACGCCTTCGGCGATGCGCATCGGCTCCCGCCGGGCGCAGCCCTTGGGCAATTTGAGCCGCGCCAATGGGTGGCCCCGCTTGGTCTTGTAGGCATCGAAACGGTAAGCGCCGAGCGCCCAGGCGAGGGCCGCCGCTGCGGCCCCTTGGGCGCTCCGCGGCGGGTTGGCGAAATGGTAGGCGCCCGCGGGCAGCTTGCCCGGCAGGGCGCCGGGCAGCAGCGCCGTGAAATCGCCCTCCTCGCCACCGCCAAGCCCCAACGCCGCGCCGGCGAGCGCGCCGTCCGCCTCCGGCAGCAGCGCCACGGCACCCGCCTTAGCCTCGAATCCGGTCGCCTTCAGCCAGGCGCGCGCGCCCGGCGCGAGCCCCGCTGGCCCGCCCGCCAGGTCGTCCGCCGAGAGGCGCCAGACGGGGACCGTGCGCACACTGCTCGCGGCATCGATAAAGAGGTGGTCGAGCCCGCTCTTCGGGCGCGATCGAGGCTTCGTCCTGGCCATGCGTGGTTGTCCCGCCCCCTGCGCGCGTCGCGGCCATTATTGGCAGGCCCGCCGCGCAAACACAACGCGCCGGCCCGGCGCCGCGGGTAAGGGATGGATAAGTTTGGTTAATCCTTTTTTGACGCGTGTCCCACGATAATACGCCTCTTGAATTCACGGGAACGACCCGGAGCGAGCGACATGGCGATTCCATACCCGGAACGCGGCCAACGCCGGCAAGGCCTGACGTGGAAACTGATGGCGAGCGCCGCCATCCTGTGCGCGGCCGGCGCCTGCACCAAGACCGACAAGGCCGCCCAGCGCTACGTCAACCCCAGCATCAACATCACCAACCGGGATTTGCCGCCCGCCAAGCCGACCGACCCGTTGGTCGCCGCGACCACCTATTGGGCGCAGGAACACCAGAAGAAGCCGCGCGATCCCAAGGCCGCGCTCAATTACGCACGCAATCTCAAGGCGTTGGGCGCCAACGACAAGGCGATGGAAGTTCTGGACGAGACCTACCGCCTGAACCCCAAGAACACCGAGATCGCCTCCGAATATGGCCGCCTGGCGCTCGCCGCCAACAAGCTGGCGCTCGCCGACAGCCTGCTCAAGCGCGCCGAGCAAGCCAGCGGCGGCGGCGATTGGCGGGTGCTTTCGGCCCGCGGCACCCTGCTCGCCAAGCGGGGCGACCACCAGCAGGCCCAGGGCTATTTCCTGGCCGCGCTGCGCCAGCAGCCCGGTGCCGTCTCGGTGCGCAACAACCTGGCGCTTTCCTACGCCATGAGCGGTCAGCCGCAGGAGGCGGAGAAGTTGCTGAGCGAGGTGGTCAAATCAGGCCGCGAAACGCCCCGCATCCGGCAGAACCTGGCGTTGGTGATGGGCCTGGAAGGCAAATATGAGGACGCCAAGCGGCTCGCCTCCGTCGACATGCCCGAGCAGGTCGCCAAGGCGAACATGACCTATCTCAACAACATGGTGCGCCCGGCCAAGGCGGCCCAGGCGGTGGCGGCCAATCAAGCCGTTCCCGCGCCGGTGCCGGCGCACGTGGCCGCCCTGCCGAGGCCCGCCGCCCCGGCGGCGAGGGCTACCTCCGCTGCGACGCCCAAGCCCGCCGCGCCGCCCGCCCCGCCGGTGGTGTTGACCGCCGGCCACGAGGCGGCGACCGGCGCCCAACAGACCGGCGGCTGGACCACGACGGTCGAGCCCGCAACGCCCGAGCCGGCACCGCGCAATAGGCGCTGACGCCACCGCGCCCAGCGCGCGACCGAATTTCCCGATAAATGTTGGAGAGTCCCCGCCGACTACTGGAGGGCCATCACCTTGATCGCGGCCGGGCCCAGAATGACGACGAACAGCACCGGCAGGAAGAACAAGATCATCGGCACCGTCAGCTTCGGCGGCAGCGCGGCCGCCTTCTTCTCGGCCTCGGCCATGCGCATCTCGCGGTTCTCCTGGGCCATCACCCGCAGCGCGGTGCCAATCGGCGTGCCGTAGCGCTCGGCCTGGATCAGGCTCGTCCCCACCGCCCTGACGCCCGGCAGGCCGGTGCGTTTGCCGAGATTCTCGAACGCCTGGCGGCGCTCCGGCAAATAGGAGAGCTCGGCCGTGGTCAGGCTGAACTCCTCGGCCAGCTCGATCGAGCGACCCGAGATCTCCTTGGCCACCTTTTGCAGCGCGGCCTCGATCGACATGCCGGCCTGGACGCAAATCAGCAGCAGGTCGAGGGAATCGGGAAACGCCCGTTTGATCGACTGCTGGCGCCGCTGAATCAGGTTCGAGATGAACATGTTCGGCAGATAGAAGCCGAGATAGGCCGCGCCGATCGACAGCGAAATGCGCATGAACGCCGGCAGGTCGTAGTCGCGCACCACGAACAGATAGAACAGCGCGACGAGGAAACACATGATCGGCAGCGTCACCCGGAAGAACAAGAACGCCACCACCGGCGCCTGACCGCGCAGGCCTGCCATCTTGAGCTTGTCGCGGGTCTCGTCGGTCTCCAGCAGCTTGCGTAGATTGAGCTGCTCGACGACCTGCTTCATGAAGCCCTTGGGCTGCTGGCGCAGATTGCCCTTCTGCTTGTCCGCGGCCAGTTGCGCCATGCGTTCGGCACGCAGCTGGTCGCGTTCGCCCGAGACGTATTTCATCCGCGCCGCGGCGCGGTCGCCCGAGAGCAGCGGCAGCGTGAAGGTGACCACCGTGGCGAAGGCGGCGATGGCGATCAGCAGGACCATCATCGCCCGCGGGTCCAATACGAAGTCGAAGATCTGTTCCATGACAGGCCGTCCTAATAGTCGAATTGGATCATCTTGCGCATCACCAGCACGCCGCACAGCATCCAGAGGCCGCTGGCGACCAGCATGATCTTGCCGAGCCGTTCGGTCCACAGGATGGCGACGTAATCCGGCGTCGAGATGAACAGCATCAGCATGACGATCGGCGGCAGGGCGCCTATGATCGCCGCCGAGGTCTTGGCCTCGGCGCTGAACGCCGCCACCTTGCCGGCCAGCCGCTGGCGGTCGCGCAGAACGGCGGCGAGGTTGCCCAGCGCCTCGGCGAGATTACCGCCCGTCTTCTGTTGGATCGAGATCACGATCGCGAAGAAATTGACCTCCGGCAGCGGCAGCCGCTCGAGCATCTTCTCGAACGCCTTGGCGAGCGGAACGCCGACCCGCTGCTGCTCGACCAGTTGCTCGACCTCCTCGCGCACGGGCTCGGGACTTTCGTCGGCGATGATCTGCAGGCAATCGTTGAGCGGCAGTCCCGACTTGACGCCGCGCACGATGATGTCGATGGCGTTGGCCAGTTCCCTCAGGAACTTCTTTTGCCGCCGGCTGGCGAAGAAGCTGAGCAGCCAGCGCGGCCCGCCGAGGCCCGCCGCCACCGCGCCCAATAGCGACAGCAGCGGCGAGATGCCGGTGACCAGAAGGAAGAAAGCCATGCCGAGGCCGAGCCCGAGGCTCGCCATGTAGAACGAGCGCGGCTGCAAGTCGAACCCGGCGCGGGCCAGGCGCAGCTTGAGCGTCGTCTTCTTCCTGGATTTCTGCCGCGCCTCCAGATCCTTCAGCGTCTGCTGGACTTCCCTCTTGCGCGTGACGATGAGATCGCTCTCGCTGCGGACCCGCCGTTTGGATTGCTCCTTTGAAAGGTTGGCGAGCCGCTTTTCGGCCACGCTTCCACCCGCCAGCAAGGGGGCGACCAGCGCGTAGGCGATGCCGCCGACGGCGATCGCCACCAGCACCACGACCGCGAGCTGGACCGTTTCCGGACTAAACAAGCTCATCTCCCAAGGGTTGGCCGCTCTGGTCGCGCATCTCGGAACCGGCGAGGCACGCGCTGAGCCGCTCCTGCTCGCCGTAATAGACCGCACGGTCCCAGAACCGCGGGCGTGCGATCCCGGTCGAGCGGTGGCGGCCGAGCAGCCTGCCATTGGCGTCCTCGCCCAGGATCTCGTAAACGAAGATGTCCTGGAGCGTGACAACGCTGCCCTCCAGGCCGACGACCTCGGTGATGCGGTTGATGCGGCGCGAGCCGTCGCGCATGCGCGACGTCTGAACGATGACGTCGACGGAGGCTACGATCATTTCGCGGATGGTCTGGGGCGGCAAATTATAGCCGCCCATCAGGATCATGCTTTCCAGACGGCTGATGCATTCGCGCGGCGAGTTGGCGTGCAGCGTCCCCATCGAGCCGTCATGGCCGGTGTTCATGGCCTGCAGCAGATCGAAGGCCTCCGGTCCGCGCACCTCGCCGACGATGATGCGGTCGGGACGCATGCGCAGGCAGTTCTTGACCAGATCGCGCATGGTGATCTCGCCCTCGCCCTCGAGGTTGGGGGGGCGCGTCTCCAGCCGCACCACATGGGGCTGCTGGAGCTGCAGCTCAGCCGAGTCCTCGCAGGTGACGATCCGCTCGTCCGTATCGATATAGGCGGTGAGACAATTGAGCAGGGTCGTCTTGCCCGAACCGGTGCCGCCGGAGACCAGGAGATTGCAGCGCACCCGGCCGACGATGCCGAGCAGGGTCTTGCCCTCCGGCGTGGTCGATCCGTATTTCACCAGCTGTTCGAGGGTGAGCCGGTCCTTCTTGAACTTGCGGATGGTGAGCGTCGGGCCGTCGAGGGAAAGCGGCGGGGCGATGACGTTGACGCGGCTGCCGTCGGGAAGGCGGGCGTCGCAGATCGGGCTCGATTCGTCGACCCGGCGGCCCACCTGGCTGACGATGCGCTGGCAGATGTTCATCAGTTGCGCGTTGTCGGCGAAGCGGATCGGCGCCGCCCTCACCTTGCCGTCCACTTCGATGTAGGTGTGTTCGGCGCCGTTGACCATGATGTCGGCGATGTCGTCGCGCGCCAGCAGCGGCTCCAACGGGCCGTAGCCCAGCACGTCGTTGCAGATGTCCTCGAGCAGCTCCTCCTGCTCGGCGATGCTCATCACCACGTTCTTGATGGAGACGATCTCGCCGACGATGTCGCGGATTTCCTCGCGCGCCGCCTCGGGCTCGAGCCTGGCGAGCTGGGTGAGGTCGATGGTGTCGATGAGCGCGTTGAAGACCGTCGTCTTGACGTCGTAATACTCTTCCGATCGCGCCCGGCCGATCGGCGCGGACGCGGGCTGCGCCGGGCCGGCCGGCTGCAGCGGCGCGGGTTTTGCCGCCGGCGGCTGGGCCTGCGCCACCGCGGGCTGAGCCTGGGCCGGCTGGATGCTGGTTTGCGTCGGGGCCGCCGGCGGCTGGGCCTGGGCGATCGGTTGACCGCCGCCCTGCGTCCCGCCCGCAGCCTCCCGCGCGGGTGGCGACGGCGCCTTCAGCGGCGGGGGCTGGATTGGTTTTTCCTCATGCCTTTCGGTCGCCGGGGCAGGCGGTTCCCGCCGCGCCTGTTGTTGTGATGGCGCGGGCGGGGCATGATCCGAGCCACGCTTACCGAACATACGCCTACAACCCCACCTTCTTCAGATTGATGCGGCTCATGAACGCGTCGAGCATCGACTTGCTTTCGGCCTTTTTCGGTTCTTGGCGGTCGCTCAAGCGGTAGGCGAGTTCCCGGAAATGTTCCGACGCCTTGGCCTTGGCCGAGACCTCCTCGACCATCTGGCCGTTATTGGCCGCCGTGCCGAACAGCTCGGCGTCGAAGTCGATGACCAGATGGGAGCGGATATCGAGCGCGGCGGTGAAGTCGGCGACCGGGATTTCCGGCCGTTTCGGCATGCCCACCTGGTTCAGCACCAGGATCGGCAGGCGGTCGTTCGGCCGGCTCGCCTTCAGCCGGTCGATTATGTTCTTGGCGTTTCTGAGATTGGCGAGATCGGGGCAGGCGGTGATCACGATCTGATCGGCCTGATGCACCAGAAGTTGCGCCCATTCGGTCCACATATGGGGAATGTCGGCGACCACGAAGGGAATGCTGTGGCGCACCGTGTCGATCACCTTCTCGCAGGAATCGGGGGTGAGGTCGTAGGTGCGCTCGAGCGTGCCGGGCGAGGCGAACAGGCTCAAATAATCCGAGCAGCGCGACAGCAGCCGGTCGAGCAGCACCTCGTCCAAGCGGTCGGGCGAGAGCAGCGCGTCGCCGATTCCCTGAATCGGATCCTGATTGAAATCGAGCCCCGCCGTGCCGAAGGGCAGGTCGAAATCGGCGATCACCACCTCGTTGTGGAGGGTTTCGGCGATCGCCCAGGCGGTGTTGTGGCAAACCGTACTGGAGCCGCATCCGCCCTTGGCGCCGACGAAGGCGATGACCTGGCCGACCGGCTCGGCCGCGCTGTCGTTGTAGAGGCCCGACAGGCTCTCCATGATCTGGGCGACGCTGAGCGGCATCACCAGATATTCGCTCACCCCGCGCGCCACCAGCTGACGGTAGAGCAACACGTCGTTGACGTGGCCGATGACCATCACCTTGGTGCCGGAATCGCAGACCTCGGCGAAGCGGTCGAGCTCGGCCAGCATGGTGTCCTGATCGTGCATCGATTCCAGAATGATCAGATTGGGCGTCGAGGCCTCGCGGTAGAAGGCCGAGGCCGCCTGGATACCGCCCATCTGAACCGTCGTGTGCGCCTTGGCCAGGCGCCGGTCATGCGCGGCCTGGTTCAGCACCTGGGCGGTGCGTTCATCCTCGCAAAAGGCCTGGATGTTGATGCGCGGAATCGGCAACGCCTTGAGGCTCGGGGC
>CAYVYD010000059.1:7249-11404 GCA_964454415.1 uncultured Hyphomicrobiaceae bacterium
TCATCAACCGCCTCCTCCGCCGCTGCCGCCGCCTTCGACCTCGCTAACCGCGCCGCTTTCTTCCTTGGCCTTCTCCGAGACCGTCGTCTCGCCCTTCACGTATTTGTCCCAAACCGTGTCGCGGCGTTCGCTCGAGCGCGGCGTCATGCCGCGCGGTTCGAGCAGGTCGTTGGGATTGTCGACCATGGCCGCCAGATTGCGCTGGCTGGCGCAGCCCATGTTGCGATAGGGCAGGTTGCCGGGATCGGCCGCCAGGCTGTGCGGCCACTCGCCGCATTCGGGCGGAACGGCGACGCTGCTCAAATAGGAGATCCGCACCGGCGCCGTCGGGTCGCCGTCGGCGAAATAGGGCTCGACATGGCCGATTCCCCGGCCCACGCCCTCCTGCCGCATCACCCGGCGCACGTCGTCGACCACGCGCATCGCGGCGATTTCGTTGGGCGAGCCGCTGGGCGCGCGGATCAGCAGCGTGCCGTCGCCGTTCTTGCGGTAGGCGCGCAGGAAATGGCGGGTGCGGGCGCGCTGGGAGCTGGCCAGGCCGAGCGCGCCGCGCGGCACCGCCAGATCGAGAACCTCTTCGCGTTTGTCGACGAGGATCGGATGTTGCTGCTCGGCGTCGGCTATGACCCAGCCGCGCGCGTCGTTGCCGCCGTGGAGTTGGCAACCGGGCAGGCCGAGCAGGAGCAGCGAGCCGAGCGCCAGCGGCAGCGCGCGGGCGGGCGCGGGCTTCCGGAAGGCGTGGGACCGATCGAATTTATATCGCGTCATTGCAGTCCTCCGCGTCCCGGCTATTCGACGATGTAGCCAAGGTCGCCCTTGTAGGTGCCGACCGGCATATGCTCGGGCTCGCGACCGTAAATGCGGTTGATGTGGCCCATCAGATAAGCCTTGCCGTCGGTTGCCGGCGCGAAGCCCTGGTCGGGACGGGCAAGCTTGGAGCGGGCCACCGGATCGACCACGTAGGGGGTGACGATGACGACGAGCTCGGTCTCGTGTTTCAGGAAGTCGCGGCTGCGGAACAGCGTGCCGAGGATGGGCAGGTTCTTGAGCCCGGGAACGCCAGTCATCGCCTGCTTGGTCTGATCGGAGATCAACCCCGCGATCACCAGCGAGCCGCCGCTCGGCAGCTCGACGGTGGTCACGGCGCGGCGCACCTTGAGACCCGGAATGGTGATGAAGGAAAGGGTGATCGAGGCCTCGTTGGTGATCTCCGAGACCTCGGTCGAGACCTTCATGGAGATCCGCCCCTCGGACATCACCACCGGCGTGAAGGAGAGGCCGACGCCGAAGGGCTTGAATTCGACCGAGATCCGGTCGTTGTCCTGGGCGATCGGGATCGGGAACTCGCCGCCGGCGAGGAAGCTCGCCGTCTCGCCCGATATGGCGGTCAGCGTCGGCTCGGCGAGCGTGCGGATCACGCCGTCCTGCTCGAGCGCGCGGACGGTCGTGCGCACCTCGTTGTTGGGGGTCTGCCACGAGCCGCTGCCGATCGCGCTCGAGACCACGTCCTTGTCGTTGAAGGGGAACTTCAGATTGGTGAACTTGTTGAGCGTCAGGTTCCCGGTGGTCACGAAGGCCGCCCCCGTGCCGAGCGCGTTGGTGATGTCAACGCCGAGCTGCTTGATGATGTTGCGATCCATCTCGGCGACGGTGACCTTGAGGAACACCTGTTCCTTGGCGTCGACGCCCAGCATGTTGACGACCTTCTCGTTGTTCTCGCTGTCCACCAGCCGGCCGACGATCTTGGCCGCCCGCGAGGCGTCGACCGCGTTGGGCACCGAACCGGTCAGCACGATGTTGTCGTTGATCGCGTCGAGCTCGATCCTCGAGCCGGGAATCAGGCGTTGCAGCATCGCCTTCACCGGCACCAGATCCCGCTCGATCTTGGCTTCCAGGATCAGGATCTGCCTGCCCTTGTCGTCGAAGAAGAAGGCGTTGGCCTGGCCCACCTTGGCGCCGATCAGATAGACCCGCCGGTTGGTGCGGATGACCGCGTCGAGAATCTCGGGATTCGAGATGTGGACGTCGCTCACCTTGGCCGGCAGCTCGACGACCATCGACTTGTTGAGGCCGATAGTGACCTGGCGCTGGGCCGGCAGCGCGGCGGTCGAGGGAATGTGCAGCACCGACCTGTGCAGGTGCCCCTGCTCGGCCCGCGCCGCGCCCGAGGCCGCCGCGATGGCGGCCACGGCGGCGAGGAGGAGGAGGAGGGCCGTTCCGACCCTGTTGAGCGCGCCGGTGGCGCCAGTCCCTATGGTCGGTGTGGGCGATCCCATGGCCTTAATTCACCCCATAGGCGCGCGAGGGCACGCCGTAGCGCAGCAGATTGACGGTTGTTCCCCTGGAATTGTCGAACCCCTCGGAGGTTTCCGGTCCGGCCTTGCCGTCGGGATTGGCGTCGGAGAGCGAGCGCAGCGCCAGCGATATCTCGCCCATCGCCTGGGCCAGCGACAGAATTTCCGCCTGTCGCGAGGTCAATTCGAGCGTCGCGGTCTTGCCGTTGGCGACCTTCTTGTCGCCCTTCTGGTCGATGCTCTGGCCGATCGCCAGCACCCGCACGTTGCGCAGCACCGTGTCGCTCACATGCTCCTCGCGCTTGGCCGTGCGCACCCGCCGCGAGACGATCACGTCGACCCTGTCGTTGGGCAGGATGAAGCCGCCGGCCGCGGTCTCCTCGCGGATCGGCGTCGAGACCGCGCGCATGCCCGACGGCAGGATCGCCGCCATCACGCCGCCCTCGCTCGCCTTGATCAGCTTCTGTTCCTTGATCGGTTCGCCGGTGAGAAACGGCGCCCTCGCGATCGCGCCGGAGAACTGCGACAGCGCCTTGGGATCGTGCGCCTTGGTGATATAGCCGCCCTCCGCCGCCGTCTTGGGCCACTCCTGCCATTTGAGGTCCCCGGATCTCACAGAATCGCCGAGCTTGATGTCGGTGGCGGCCACCAGCACCTCGACGGTGTCGACGTTCGATCCCTGGACGATTTGCGGCGCCGGAGCCTGGATCAGGCGCTTGGCGAGCATCGCAGCGCCTCCCGCCGCGGCGATGGCGATCGCCAGGACGACAATTCGAGCTCGTTTCATGACGCTATCGGATCCTCGGATATGGGCTCGGCCTTTGAAACTGCCCCTAAGATGCCGCCGGATTCGTCAACGCCAGGTTAATGACCGTACCAAAACGGTCGGGGCGCGGGCGCGCGGCCGGATCACGGCAGAGGCATGCAGCCGCCGGCCGAGCGCCGGTCGGGAGGGCGGGATCGGCCCGCCAGCTCAGGAGGTAAGTCGTGCGGCCTTCAGCCGGCGAGCGCGGAGACCCACGCGGTGTTGGGGTAGACCAGCAACCCCGCCGCCGCCAGGGCGATGCCGTAGGGCACGCCCTGATTGGCGTTGTGCAACCGGACGATCCAGCCGATGTGGGCAAGGCCCACCGGGAGCTGGACCATGCGGACCGCCAGGAAGGCGGCCGTCAGCAGGCCGCCCAGGAAGGCCGCCAGCAGCGCGTATTCGAGCAGGTGCTCATAGCCCAGCCACAAAGCCGTCGCCGCGAAGAACTTGGCGTCGCCGCCGCCGATCCATCCCCTGGCATAGAAGGCAATGCCGATCGCCAGCATCGCGAGCGCGGTGAGCACGTGGGTGCCGACCGCTTCCCAGCCCAATCCCACAAAGGGAGCGAGGCAGAAGAAGCCGAGAGCAAGCCCCAGCGAAACGCGGTTTGGGATCGTCATGGTGAAAAGATCCATCGAACCCGCGAACGCCATCGCCGCGGGAAACAGGATTAGAAGTGCCAGATCAATCGCCATGTCGCGCTCACGTCCGCCAGCCGATGGATGGCGTCAACTATCCCCGCCAGGGGTAAAGTCCACGTAAAGAAGCCCGCGCGCGGACCGCAAAAACGAAACCGCCCGCCGGTGAGGGCGGGCGGTTCCAAATTCCGCTTTCGAAGCCGCTCCGTGGCTTCTCGGCGTCGACTTGGGCCTACTGGAGACCAGTCTTGACCGTGCCGAACATGGTCACCAACTGGGAGCCAACCTCGCCGACAACCGTCACAATGGCGACACCAATACCGGCCGCGATCAGACCATACTCAATGGCCGTCGCACCCGACTCGTCCTTAGCGAAACGCGCAAACAACTTGGTCATAACACTCTCCCTTTTAGG
>CAYVYD010000060.1:0-11400 GCA_964454415.1 uncultured Hyphomicrobiaceae bacterium
TCGCGGCAGCGGCCGACCTCGACCCGGTTGTCGTGGGGCGAGACGACCGGGCGTTGGTCGCCGCCGCGGCGGGTGCCGCCGGCCACGATCGGACCCGCCAGGAAGGGCTCTGCCAGATGGCCCTCGAGCTCGTTGACGAGCGGCCGGCGCCAATGGATCTCCCAGTGGGGGATGCCGAGCGAATTGCGCCGCTGCGGCCGGTAGAGGTCGGGCGGGCGCGGAATGAGCGGATTGCGCTTGTCGGCGAAGCCGGCGGCGCGGGCGACGGGATCGGCGACGATCTCGTCGACCGGCAGCTCGTCATGGGCCAGGCGGTTGACGAAGGAGGTGTTGGCGCCGTTCTCGAGCAGGCGGCGCACCAGATAGGCGAGCAGTTCCTCGTGGCTGCCGACGGGGGCGTAGATGCGGGCCGGCCGGTCGAGCCCGTCGGGCGCGATCACCCCGCGGTAGAGCGCCTCGCCCATGCCGTGCAGGCGCTGAAACTCGTAACGAGCCTTCCCGCCCGCCATCACCGCGACGGCGGCGATGGTGTGGGCGTTGTGGGTTGCGAATTGCGGATAGAAGGCGTGCGGGGCGCCGAGCAGCTTCCTGGCGCAGGCGAGATAGCAGACGTCGGTGTTGGCCTTGCGGGTGAAGACGGGGTAGTCGGCGAGGCCCTGCTGCTGGGCGAACTTGATCTCGGTGTCCCAATAGGCGCCCTTGACGAGGCGGAGCGGAATCCGCCGTTGGGCGCGGCGCGCCAGTGCCGCCAGCCAGTCGATCACCGCCGGCGCGCGCTTGCCGTAGGCCTGGACGGCGATGCCGAAGCCGTTCCAGCCCTCGAGCTCCGAATCGGCGAGCAGATCGCCGAAGAGCTGCAGCGTCAGCCCCAGCCGGTCGGCCTCCTCGGCGTCGATGGTGAGGCCGAGCCAGGCCTTGCGGGCGTGACGGACGAGCTCGAGCAGGCGCCGGCCCTCCTCGCGGCGCACCCGCTCCTCATGCGCCGGTCCGAACCGGGGATGGAGCGCGGAAAGCTTGACCGAGAGCGAGGGGCGCGCGTGAAGGGTCTCCTCGTCCTCGCGCGCCGGCCCGCCCGCACGGGCGGAGATCGCCTCGATCGCTTCCACGTAGCGCTCGAAATAGCGCTCGGCGTCGCGCTTCGTCGTCGCCGCCTCGCCCAGCATGTCGAAGGAGAAGCGGTAGCCCTTTTTTCGGTCGCCCTCGCCGCGGGTCAGCGCCTCGCCGATGGAGCGCCCCAGCACAAATTGCTCGCCCAGCACCCGCATGGCGTGGCGCATGGCCTCGCGGATCACCGGCTCGCCCGAGCGCGAGATCAGCCGTTTGACGATCGAGGCGGCGCTCTTGTCCGCGCCCTCGCCCAGCTCGATCACCCGGCCGGTCAGCATCAGCCCCCAGGTTGAGGCGTTGACCAGGAGCGACGGCGAGTGGCCAAGATGGCGCTCCCAGTCGCCGCCCAGGATCTTGTCGGCGATCAGCCGGTCGGCGGTGTCGGCGTCGGGGATGCGGAGCAACGCCTCGGCCAGGCACATCAGCATCACCCCTTCCTCGTTGGTGAGGCCGTATTCGCTCATGAAGCGGTCGACGCCGCCGAATTTGCGCCGGCCCTCGCGCGCCAGGGTGACGAGCCGCGCGGCGGTTTCGGCCACCTGCCCGCGCTCGGCCTCGTCGAGCGTTGCCTTGGGGATCAGCGCGCTCATCAGCGCGGCCTCGTCGGCGAGATAGCTGTTGGCGATCTCGTTGCGGGGAGGGAGCCGGCTCAGCCGCGGGCCGCTCGCGTCCCCTTCGCCGCGGTCCTGCTCGCGCGAGTCTGTGGTGTCGTTCACGGTGCTACTCTAGCAAATCCGGGCGCCTTCGCCTCGTTGGCGCGCTTCGCCCGCACTGATAATGTCGGACGCGGGGAGCACCGAGATAATGGCACAACGCCTCGCAACAGTCCGCAAGATCAAGGGCCTGCGGAGCCGCATTGCCGCCTGGCGCGCCGAGGGCGCGCGCGTCGCGCTGGTGCCCACCATGGGCTATCTGCACGAGGGCCACCTATCGCTGGTGCGGCTGGCCCGCGCCAAGGCCGGCCGCGTCGTCGTCTCGATCTTCGTCAACCCGACCCAGTTCGGGCCCGGTGAGGACTTCGAGCGCTACCCCCGCGACGACGCGCGCGACCGCTCGGCGCTCACCAGCGCAGGCGCCGATCTGATATTCGCGCCGGAGGTCTCGGAAATGTACGCCGAGGGCTTCGCCACCGAGGTTGGCGTCAAGGGGCTGACCGAGGTGCTGTGCGGCGCCTCGCGGCCGCACCACTTCGCCGGGGTGACGACGGTAGTCGCCAAGCTGCTGATCCAGGCGATGCCCGATATCGCGGTGTTCGGCGAGAAGGACTACCAGCAGCTTCTGGTGATCAGGCGCATGGCGCGCGACCTCGACATCCCCTGCGCTATTCTCGGCGCGCCGATCGTGCGCGAGAGCGACGGCTTGGCGCTCTCCTCGCGCAACGCCTATTTGAGCGAGAGCGAGCGGCGGACGGCGCCGCTGCTGCATCGCGCGATCGCCGACATCGCCCACGACATCGCCGAGGGGCGCGGGATGGCGGACGCGCTGGAGGCCGGGCGCGCGCGGCTCGAGCGCGCCGGCTTTCGCGTCGATTATCTGGAGGCCCGCGACGCCGAGACCCTGGCGCGCGTTGCCGCGGCGGGCGCGGCGCCGGCGCGCGTCTTCGCCGCCGCCTTCTTGGGCACGACCCGGCTGATCGACAACGTCGCGGTGCCGTGACCGGCTCAGATCAGGGCGAGCTCGATCAGGTCGCGGCGCATTCCGGCCGGGATTTCCTCCAGCCCGTCGGAAAGCGCGGCCAGATCGGGCGGCGCGTCGGCGGGATCCAGATAACGCCAGCCCTGGAAGGGGCGGCGCGGCTGGGGGCGGGTCTGGACCAGTTGGTGATCGAGGATGAACTCGCAGCGCTCGATGCCGTCCGTGCCGGTGACGGCGCGGAATTCGAGGATCCGCTGGCGCACCTGGACGGCGCGGCGGATCACCCAATAGATCGAGCCGCCGTCGAGCACCTCCTCGCGCCGGCGGGGCGCGATCCGGGTGCGGTGCCAGACCTCTCCCACCCGTCCCGGCACCTCGCGGCCGGCTAGGCGGGCGGCCTGGAAGTCGCGCAGATGCGCCAGGCTTTCGCACCCCACCGAGAGCTTGATCAGGTGGACGGTCACGCGCCCTCCTTCTCGCCGATGCGCGCGACCACGGCCTCCTGCTCGACCTGCTGGCCCTGCGCCACCGGGACCGCCTCGACGGTCCCCGCATGGGGCGCGTGCAGGACGTGCTCCATCTTCATCGCCTCGAGCACGGCGATCCGGTCTCCCTTTTCGACGTGGTCGCCCTCGCCAACGTAAAGCTTCGCCACCCGGCCGGGCAATGGGCTCCTCAGGATTCCCCCTGCCGCGTCCACATCTAATTGCGAGCGGCGCTGCGCGGGTTCCCGGATTTCCGCCTGCATCAGGTTTTCGATCGCGATCACCGCCTCGCCCGCCTCGATCATCCGAACGGGCGCGGCTGCGCCGGCCCGTTTGGCCTTGGCGTCATCCGCCAGGGACGCCCGCGGCGCGCCCGCTTCCCAGCGGACCTGAAACGCGCGGGGCTCGCCGTCGACGAGAAGCGTCACCGGCGCCTCCCGGCGCGGCCCCAACGCGAAGTCGTCGCCGCTGCTCCAGGGGCTCGGTCCATCCTCGGCGTGGCGGCGGCGGCGCGTCTCGGCCCGGCGGGCGGCGGCGGCCAGCAGCGCTTCGGCGCCCGCCTCGAGCGCCACCGGGCTCGGCCCGCCTCCTATGAGACGCGAGAGATTGGCGTCGATGAAGGAGGTGTCGAAGCGGCCGTCGCGCACGGCCTTGGCGGCGATCAGCGCGTGGAGGAAGGCGAGGTTGGTCCTGGGGCCCGCGACGAGCGTCTCCTCCAGCGCCCGGGCGAGCCGCGCGAGCGCCTCTCCGCGGTCGCCGCCATGGGCGATGATCTTGGCGATCAGCGTGTCGTAATGGGGCGAGACCGTATCCCCCGCCGCCATGCCGGTGTCGACGCGCACGCCCTCGCCTTGCGGCCATTCGGCCGCGGCGAGCCCGCCAGCCGAGGGGCGGAAATCATGCGCCGGGTCCTCGGCGTAGAGGCGGGCCTCGACCGCCCATCCGCTGCACGTGATCCGGGATTGCTCGAGCGGCAGGCGCTCGCCGGCGGCGATAAGGAGCTGCCATTCCACCAGATCGAGCCCGGTCACCGCCTCGGTGACCGGATGTTCCACCTGGAGGCGCGTGTTCATCTCGAGGAAATAGAACGGGCTTTCGGCGGTGAGCTTGCCGCCCGCCAGCAGGAACTCGACCGTTCCGGCGCCGGTGTAGTCGACCGCGCGGGCCGCGGCGACAGCGGCCTTGGCGATCGCGGCCCGCAGGGCCTGCGGCAGATGGGGCGCCGGCGCCTCCTCGATTACCTTCTGGTGGCGGCGCTGCAGCGAGCAGTCGCGCTCGAAGAGATGGACCGCGTTGCCGTGGGCGTCGGCGAAGACCTGGACCTCGATGTGGCGCGGCCTGGTTACCGCCTTCTCAATCAGCACCGCGCCGTCGCCGAAGGCGGCCTCGGCCTCGCGGCGCGCGCCCTCGAGCGCCGCCTCGAAATCGCGCGGCCCCGCGACCAGCCGCATGCCGCGCCCGCCGCCGCCCGCCACCGCCTTGATCATCACCGGAAAGCCGAGCTTCTTGGCCTGCGCCAACAGCGCGGAGGCCGCCTCTCCGCCGCCCTCGTATCCCGGCACCACCGGGATGCCGTGCTTGCGCATCGCTTCCTTGGCGTCGTCCTTGCGGCCCATCAACCGCATCGCCTTGACCGGCGGGCCGACGAAGACGATGCCGGCCGCGGCGCAGGCTTGGGCGAACCGGGCGTTCTCCGACAGGAACCCGTATCCGGGGTGGATCGCCTCCGCCCCGCTGGCCTTGGCCGCCTCCAGGATGCGGGCGATGTCGAGATAGCTCTCGGCCGCGCGGGCCGGACCGATCGGATAGGCCTCGTCGGCGGCGGCGACGTGGAGCGCGCCCTGATCGGCCTCCGAATAGACGGCGATGGCGCGCACCCCCATCCGCTTGGCGGTGCGGGCGATGCGGCAGGCGATCTCGCCGCGGTTGGCGATCAGGAGCGAGGCAAACATGGCGCCCCTTATGTCACCCGTCCCGTCATCGGCGCAACGGCAAAGGCGCGCCGGCTTGGCATCCCCATTGGGATGGCGTACCTCAGCGGCCATGACCATGCTGTTGAGCGGATCTTGGACGCAGCGCGCCCGCCTCGTCTCGGGGCTCGTCCTGTTCACCTTCGCCGCTACCCATTTCCTCAATCACGCGGTCGGCCTTGCCGGCGTCGAGGCGATGGAAGCGGTGCAGAGCTGGCGCACGGCGGCGACGCGCTCGCTCGCGGTCGGCATCGTCCTCGGCCTCGCCTTCCTCGTTCATATGGTCCTGGGGCTGGCGCGGCTGGCGCGCTGCCGGACCCTCCGGATGCCGCCCTGGGAGGCCCTTCAGATCGGCCTCGGCATCGCCATTCCGTTCCTGCTGTTTCCGCACATCCTCAACACCCGGTTCGCCAACCTGCTGTTCGGCGTCAACGACGTCTATCTCTACGAGCTGCTGCAGACCTGGCCCGGCCTGGCGGTCAACCAGAGCCTGCTGCTGCTCATCGTCTGGTTGCATAGCTGCATCGGCCTGCATTACTGGCTGCGGCTCTCGCCCCTCTACCGCCGGCTGATGCCGCTGGCCCTGGCCTTCGCCGTGCTCGTTCCCTTCGCCGCACTGGCGGGCTTCATGGTCGCCGGCGAGGGCGTGCGCGCCGCCGCCGCCGACCCGCAGGTGCTGAGCGCCATGCACGCGCGCACCCGCTGGCCCGAGGGAGAAACCCTCAAATGGCTGCTCTCCGCCACCTACATCTCCTATTACGTCTTCTACCCCTTCGTGATCGCGGTGCTGCTTTACATGGCCGGGCGCTGGGCCGCCGCGCGGCTCGCCTCGAACCTGCCGGTCGCCTATGTGCCGCAACCGACGGTGCAGGTGGCGCCGGGGCCGACGCTGCTCGAGATCAGCCGCGCCCACGGCATCCCCCACATGTCGGTGTGCGGCGGAAGGGCGCGCTGCTCCACCTGCCGGGTGGAGGTGGTCGACGGGCTCGCCGGCCTGCCGCCGCCCGCGGGTGCTGAAAGCGAAACCCTCAAACGGATCGCGGCCGGCCCCAATGTCAGGCTCGCCTGTCAGATCGTTCCACAGGTGCCTCTGACCGTGCGCCTGCTGGTGCGCCCGGGCGCCGGCGCGGGGTTGCAGAGCGCCGACGCGCAAGGGGTCGAGCGCAGCCTCGCGATCCTGTTCCTCGACATCCGCGGCTTCACCGCTTGGAGCCAGGCCAAGCTCCCCTATGACGTGGTCTTCATCCTGAACCGCACCTTCGGCGCCGCCGGCGACGCGATCGCCGCCCATGGCGGATGGATCGACAAATATATGGGCGACGGGCTGATGGCCGTGTTCGGCTGCGACGGCGGCGTGCAGAAAGGCTGCGCCCAGGCGATCTCCGCCGCGCGCGCCATCGATCTGGCGATCGCGGACCTCAACCGCGAGCTCGAGGGCGAGCTCGGAACCGAGATCAGAATCGGGATGGGCATCCATGTTGGGCCCCTGGTCATGGGCGAGATCGGCCATGAGGGGAGCGCCGCCATGACCGTGATCGGGGCCAGCGTCAACACCGCGAGCCGCTTGGAGGCGTTGACCAAGGAGCTTGGCTGCCAGCTCATCGTCTCCCGCGAGGCGGTCGAGTGCGCCGGGCTCGCGGTGGCCGGGCTCGAGCCGCAGGCGGTCCGCGTCCGCGGCCTCGACCAGCCGCTCGAGGTGATCGCCGTAGCCCGCGCGCGCGATCTGGCCCGCCCCTGACCGGCCAGGCCTCCTATTCGGCGGGCGAGATCCTGGTCCTCGCCTTGGCGATGCGCTCGCGCACCATCCGGTAGTAGTCCACTCCTTCCCCATGGGCGATCCGGTAGAGTGCCGGGAGCACCAGAAGAGTGAGCGCGGTGGAGGAGATGATGCCGCCGATGACCACGGTGGCGAGCGGGCGCTGGACCTCGGCGCCGGCGCCGACATTGAGCGCCATGGGGACGAAACCGAGGCTGGCGACGAGCGCCGTCATCAGCACCGGGCGCAGCCGCGTCAGCGCCCCTTGGCGGATCGCCTTGTCGAGCTCCATGCCCCTGCCCCTCGAGCGCAGCTCGGCGATGAAGGAGACCATCACCACGCCGTTCAGGACCGCGACGCCCGAGAGGGCGATGAAGCCGACCGCGGCCGAAATCGAGAACGGCAGGCCGCGCAGCCAAAGCGCGGCGACGCCGCCGGTTAGCGCCAGCGGCACGCCGGTGAAGACCAAGAGCGAATCGCGGACCGAGCCGAACAGCGCGAACAGCAGCGCTAAGATCAGCAGCATCGCCAGCGGCACCACCACCATGAGACGCTGGCTCGCGGAGATCAGATGCTCGAAGGTGCCGCCATATTCGATCCAGTAGCCAGGCGGAATGGCGGCCGCTTCGCTCACCGCCCGGCGGACGTCGGCAACGAATGAAGCGAGGTCGCGGCCGCGCACATTGGCGGTGACGACCACGCGGCGCTTGGCGTTCTCCCGGCTGATCTGATTGGGCCCCAGCGTGACGTTCACCCGCGCCACCTCCGAGAGCGGCACATAGGCCAGTCCATCCTCGTGGCCGGCTCGGACGTGCTGGGGCAAGGGGATGGGCAGGCGGCGGATGGCGTCCACATTGTCGCGCAACGCCTCGGGCATGCGCACCACGACGTCGAAGCGGCGGTCGCCCTCGAAGATCCGGCCCGCCACGCGGCCGCCGATGGAGGCCGAGACCACGTCCTGCATGTCGCCGACCGAAAGGCCGAAGCGCGCTAGCGCCTCGCGGTTGGGCGTGATCGAGAGCAGCGGCAGGCCTGTCACCTGCTCCACTTGGAGGTCGAAGGCGCCGTTAACGCCCGCGACAGCCTTCTCGATAGCTTTGCCGGTCTCCAGCAGCATATCGAGATCGTCGCCGAAGACCTTGATGGCGAGGTCGCTGCGCACGCCGGCGATGAGCTCGTTGAAGCGCATCTCGATCGGCTGCAGGAATTCGTATTTGTTTCCGGGTATCGCCGACATCGCCGATTCGATCTCGGCGACGAGCGCGGCCTTCGGCTTGCGCGGATCAGGCCAATCCCCGCGCTCCTTCATGATGATGAAGGTGTCGGCGACGCTGGGGGGCATCGGATCGGTGGCGATGTCGGCGGTGCCGATCTTGGTGAAGACGCGCTCGACTTCGGGGAATTCGCGCAGACGCGCCTCCAGCGCTGTCTGCATTTCGATCGCTTGGGTGAGGCTGGTGCCGGGAATGCGCAGGGCGTGCATGGCGACGTCGCCCTCGTCGAGCTGAGGTATGAACTCGGCGCCGAGCCGGGTGGCGAGCAGCGCGGTCAGGAGAACGATTGCGGTGGCTCCGGCGACCGTGGCGTAGCGGTTCTCCAGCGCGCGCTCCAGCAGCGGCCGGTAGAGCCCCTTGGCGCGGGCCATGATCGCGTTGTCGCGCTCCTCGACGGGACCGCGCACCGCCAGCGCTACCGCCGCCGGCACGAAGGTGAGCGAGAGCACGAGCGCGGCGACAAGCGCCGTCACCACGGTGAAGGCCATGGGATGGAACATCTTCCCCTCGACGCCGCTCAGCGCGAAGATCGGGATGTAGACGACGGTGATGATCAGCACGCCGAACAGGCTCGGGCGGATCACCTCGCAGGTCGCCTTCGCGGTGAGATCGAGGCGTTCGTCCGGGGTGAGCAGACGCTTGCGGCGCTTTTGCTCGGCGGCGAGCCGGCGCAGGCAGTTTTCGACGATGATCACCGCGCCGTCGACGATCAGGCCGAAATCGAGCGCGCCCAGGCTCATCAGATTGCCCGACACCTTGTTCTCCACCATGCCGGTGACCGCCATCAGCATGGCGAGCGGGATGACGGCGGCGGTGACTAGCGCGGCGCGGATGTTGCCGAGCAGCACGAAAAGAACGGCGATCACCAGCAACGCGCCCTCGAACAGGTTGGTGGCGACGGTCGAGATCGTCTTCTCGACCAGCGTCGTGCGGTCGTAGACCGGGCGCATGACGACGCCTTGCGGAAGGCTCTTGTTGATGGTCCCGATGCGCTCGGAGATCGCGGTGGCGACCGTGCGGCTGTTCTCGCCGATCAGCATGAACACTGTGCCGAGCACGACCTCCTTGCCGTTCTCGGTCGCCGCCCCGGTGCGCAACTCCTTGCCGAGGCCGATCTCGGCGATGTCCTTGAGGCGGATCGAGACGCCGTGGCGCTGGGTGACGATGATGTTTCCCAAGTCTTCCAGCGTCTTTGCCTGACCGGGAACGCGGACAAGATATTGTTCGCCGGAGCGCTCGATGTAGCCCGCCCCGGCATTGGCGTTGTTGCGTTCGAGCGCGTCGATCACGTCCGCGAGGCTCAGCCCGTAGGCCGCCAGCCGGTCGGGCCAGGGGGCTACGTGATACTGTTTCTCAAAGCCGCCTATGGTGTTGATCTCGGTGACGCCCGGCACCGTGATGAGCTGCGGCTTGACCACCCAGTCGTGCAGGGTGCGCAAGTCCGTCGGCGTCCAGGGCGTGCCGTCGGGCTTTAGGCCGCCCGGCTCGGCCTCGATCGTGTACATGAAGATTTCACCCAGCCCCGTGGCGATCGGCCCCATCTCGGGCTCGATGCCGGGCGGCAGTTGACCGCGGGCCGCCTGCAGCCGCTCGGCCACCAATTGGCGGGCGAAATAGATGTCGGTGCCGTCCTTGAAGACGGCGGTGACCTGCGAGAGGCCGTAGCGCGACAGGGACCTCGTGTAATCGAGCCGTGGCAGGCCGGAAATGGCCGTTTCGATGGGAAAGGTGACGCGCTGCTCGGCCTCAATCGGCGTGTAACCCGGCGCCTCCGCGTTGATCTGGACCTGCACGTTGGTGATGTCGGGTACGGCGTCGATCGGGAGCCGCCGGAAATTGGCGGCGCCGAGAAGCGCCAGGCCCAAGACGGCGGCCAGCAGCAGCCAACGGTGGCGAATGGAAAACAGCACGATCCGTTCGAGCATTCGGGCGTTCCTCAATGATCGTGGGCGGCGCCGGACTTCTCGATGTCCGCCTTGATCAAGAAGCTGTTCTCGACCACGTAGTCCTCGCCCGCCTCGAGGCCGCCCAGCACCTCGGTCCATTCCGGCGTTTGCCGGCCGATTTCCAGCATCCGCACCTCATAGGTGTCGCCCACTTTCGCGAACACCACCGTGAAGTCGCGGAAGCGTTGCAGCGCCTTGGTCCTTACCGCCAACGGCACTTGTTCTTCGTCGACGACAAGGGCGCCCTTCACCATCATGCCGGGTATCCATTTCCCTTCGGGGTTGGGTATGGGCGCATGCGCGCCGATGGTCTGGGTCGCCGCTTCCTTTATCGGCAGTAACTTGGTTATTTTCGTCTCCGTATGGATTGATTTGTTTAGCGCCGTGATGGTGACCCTTTGATCCGGTCGAACGCGATGTTCATCGCTGGCAAAGATATGAAAATCGACGTGGAGACGACTCGGATCGCCGATTACCATCAGCGGTTCGCTGTCCGCAAAATTGCCTGGACTGGCGCGAATCTCCAGAACCATGCCCTCCATTGGCGAAGTGATGGTGTAAGCCTGCATGCTCTCGTTGCTCTCGACGCGAACCAGCAGCTCACCTTGTTCGACCCGGTCGCCGACCGACTTGAGAACCTCGAGAACCGGGCCGGGAAAGCGCGCGCGCAGCGTCGTTTTTGCCCCTGGTTCAAAATCGACCTCCCCTAGGACGTCGATCGTTTCTTTCAGCTTCGCCGGCCCCGCGCGCGCGGTCTCGACACCTGCTTCCCTCGCCGCCGCGGCGGCGATCGTGGTGCGGCCTTCGTAGGAGGAGTAGTCCCATTTATGGGTCCGGCCGTCATGGCGCGCCTCGACCGCGACGTCGAAGGAATGGGGCTCGCGCACGACCCCCTCGCCGGCTAGGTGGGAGCCCTCCGGCTTGAAGGTGAACGCATCGACGGCTCCGCCAAGCCGTTCGAGCTTGATCTCAAGGTCGACCTTGGCCGGGTCGACCGCCTCGCCGTCGTCATAGGCATAGACGCGGAATTGCGGCGGGCGTCCGGCCTCGAAGATGGTGATCTCGAGCGCGAAGTCTCCCTCCCGCAACAGTCGACCGCCGTGGGGGCCGCGTTCGTAGTCCCCATCGCCCGCCCCCGACTCGCCGGTGACGCCTGGTCCGTACTCGCGGGGCGCGAGCGCGACGCCAACGGCGACGATCAGCAGCGCGACGGCCAGCGCGCCCGCG
>CAYVYD010000061.1:0-9581 GCA_964454415.1 uncultured Hyphomicrobiaceae bacterium
AACATCCGCGAGGGCGACGCCCGCGACCACATCGCCGGCTACACCATCTTCAACGACTTCTCCGCCCGCGACGTCCAGTTCCAGGAGATGTCGGGCCGGCTCGGCCCCGCCAAGGGCAAGGACTTCGACACCGGCAACGCCATGGGCCCCTGGCTGGTGACGCCGGACCAGCTTTCCAATCCCTACCGCCTGGAAATGGCGGCGCGGGTCAATGGCGAGGAGTGGTCGCGGGGCTCGACCGCCGACATGCATTGGAGCTTCGAGCAGATCATCTCCTACATCTCGCGCTCGGAAACGCTCTATCCCGGCGAGTTCATCGCCTCGGGCACCTGCTCGGGCAAGCGCGGGCGCGGCTGCGGCTTGGAGCTCGGGCGCACGTTGAAGCCGGGCGACGTGGTCGAGCTCGAGGTCGAGGGCATCGGCACGCTCCGCAACAAGGTGACCGCGGCGACCACCGAGGCGCCCAGGCGGCCCCGCCTCGAGCGGGCCCAGCGGGTATGAGGGCGGCGCGCGAGCGGGCCCGGTGCGTCGCGCCGACGGGTGCCGAGCGCACGCGCTTCGGCGAGAAGCCGCTCTATGACGAAGGCCTGTGGGAGCTGGGCCACGGCGTCTATGCCTGGCTGGTGCCCAACGGCTCCTGGGGCGAGGCCAATGCGGGCCTCGTGGTGGGCGAGGGCCAATCTGTCCTGATCGAAACCCTCTGGGACCTGCCCAAGACGCGCGCGATGCTGGAGGCGATGGAGCCGTTCCGCGCAAGCGCGCCGATCACCACGGTGATCAACACCCATGGCGACGGCGACCACTTCTTCGGCAATCAGCTGCTGCCCGAGGCCGAGACTGTCACCTCCCGCTCTGCTGCCCGGCAAATGGCCCACAACCACCCGCGCGCCATGGGGTCGCTCGCGCGGCTGGGCGGCGTGTTGGGCACCCTCCCCTTCGGCTCCGCGCGGGACACTGGCCATTGGATCAAGGCGATGGGTGCGCCTTACGACTTCGCCGGCATAACGCCGCGGCCTGCCGACCACAGCTTCGAGGGCGAGCTCGAACTCGAACGCGGCGGGCGCGGCCTGCGGCTGATCGAGGTCGGACCGGCGCATACGGAAGGCGACTTGCTGGCGCACGTCCCCGGCGCCGGCGTGCTCTTCGCGGGCGATATTCTCTTCATCGGCTCTACGCCGGCGATCTGGGCGGGGCCGCTCAAGAACTGGCTGAGGGCGCTCGACCTGATCGAGCGGCTCGCGCCGGAGATCATCGTGCCGGGCCACGGGCCGTTGACCGATCTCTCGGGCGTCGCCCAGGTGCGCGGCTATTGGGAGTTCGTCGCCGAAGCGGCGCGCGCCCGCTTCGCCCTGGGTCTCGGCGCGGACGCGGCCGCCCGCGACATCGCCGCCGGCGACGGCTTCGCGGCGGCCGGCTATCTGCAATGGGATTCGCCGGAGCGTTTGGCGATGAACTGCCATATGCTTTATCGTGAGTTCCAGGGCGTCACGGGCGCGCCGTCGACCGCACAAATCCTCAACATGCTGCGGAGCCAGGCGGTGCTCGCCCACACGCTTCCCAATACCCGCCCCGCCTCTATGCGGCGCAACGCTGCCGGGGCGGCGGCCGAAACCGCCACGCGAAGGCAAGGCCCATGAAGGTTCCGGGACCCGATCATCCCATCACCGTTCGAGCGCACCCAAAGCGCGTCACCGTCAACTTCAACGGCGAGAGGATTGCCGAGAGCGACAACGCGCTGGAGCTGCGCGAAGCCGACTATCCCCCCGTCGCCTATATCCCGCGCGCCGACGTCGCCATGGAGAAGCTCGTCGCCTCCGACCATGCGACCCACTGCCCCTATAAGGGCGAGGCCACTTATTTCAGCCTGGAGGCGGGCGGCAAGCGGGTGGAGAACGCGGTGTGGAGCTACGCCGACCCCTACCCCGCACTCGCCGCGATCAAGGGTCACGTGGCGTTCTATCCCGACCGGGTGGATATCGTCGAGGACGGCACCCCTTGAGCGCTGCGGCCGCCACGACCGGAGGCACGCTCGACGACCCCTCCCTGCGGGCCGTGCTCGAGCGCGAGCACGCCCGCGCCAAGGAGGACGAGACCAAGCTCGCCCAAGCCAGGCCGAAGATCGAGGCGGCCAAACGGGAGGGCAAGGGCTTCGCCGAGATCGGCAGGCTCTATCCCAAGAACGTCTATCTTTCGGTCGCGCCCGATATGGGCCGGTTCCTCTATCTGGCCGCGCTCGGCGCGCGGGCCCAGCGGATCGTCGAGTTCGGCGCCTCCTACGGCATCTCGACGCTGTATCTCGCGGCGGCGGCGCGGGAGACGGGAGGACGCGTCGTCACCACCGAGCTGGAGCCCGCCAAGGCGGCCCGCGCGCGGGCCAATCTCGAGGAGGCGGGTCTGGCCTCCCGGGTGGAGCTGCGCGAGGGCGACGCGCTCGAGACGCTCGAGGACGTCGAGGCGCCGGTCGACCTGCTGTTCCTCGATGGCTGGAAGGACCTCTACCTGCCGGTGCTGCGCACGATGGAGCCCAGGCTCGCGCCGGGCGCCCTGGTGCTCGCCGACAACATCTTCACCTTCGCGGACGAATTGAAGATCTATATGGACGCGGTGAGCGCACCCAATGGGCCCTACCGCTCGGTCGTGCTCCCCTTCGCGACGGGACTCGGCTATTCGCTGTTCACGGGCGCGGCGGGGAAAACGGAGACCGCGCCGTGACGGGACGGCTGATCGGCATCGCCAGGAGGGCGCGCAAGCGCGCGCCCATGGAGGAAATCGAGCGCGCGCGCGTCACGCCCGATGGCGGGGTCGAGGGCAATTTCGGGCGCCGGCACGAAAGCCGCGCCGTGACGGTGCTCTCCCGCGAGGCCTGGCAGGCGGCGCTCGAGGAGCTCGGCGCGTCGCCGGCCGAGCCCTGGACCATCCGCCGCGCCAACCTGTTCGTCGAAGGCGTCGATCTGCCGAAGCGCGCGGGCGCGCGTTTGCGGATCGGCGGCGTTCTGCTCGAAACCACCTGCGAGACCGATCCCTGCAAGCGGATCGACGAGCAACTGCCCGGACTGCGCCGCGCGCTCACGCCGGACTGGCGCGGCGGCGTGCGGGCCCGCGTGCTCGAAGCCGGCGAGGTCAGGCTCGACGACGAGGTGACGCTCGACCCCTCCGGCGAGGGTATGCCCTAGCCGATTTCGCGGACGGTGCGGCCGCGCGCCTTGCCGGCGACGATCTCCTCCGCCAGGACGACCACGTCCTCGATCGGATGGGTGTGGCTCATCGATAAGATATCCACAGTTATTGCACCGCACCATTAAGGTGCGCTGCAGCAACGAATCCCGATGGGCGAATAGCAAATAAAAATTTATACTTTCGTATAGGGTCGCAACAAATCCCATCGGTCTGGAGTTTCGACCTAACCAAGAACTGACCGACGACACAGGAGGCTTGATATGGAACGTAGTCCGAGGCTCAGTGCCGCCACTACCATGGTCGTGTTTGGTTTCATTGCGGCGATCATTCTGGGAATGATCTAAGCTCCTAACAGGGGCTTATTCGCAGACTATCCGACAATTTGGTGATTGAAGACGCGGTGTCCGCAGTTCGCTGGGGATTGGCTCTGCGCGTGAGAAGACTGCCGCGCGCGGAGCTATAGCCTTTCCTCTTCATATGGAGCTATTCCGTTTCTCGATTGGCGCGTGCGATCCGGCGCCGAAACGGACGAAGGGCGATGCCGGCGCATCTCCCGAGACCGGTTCGGTGCCGGGCGCCCGCCAATCGGAAACCCATCTCTGGCGGTGCGCTTTTGCGCCATGACCGGCGCAAAGCCCCTCGTCCGTACGCCCGATACGCCCTTCGTGCCTTTGCTTGATCCTGGCGCGAATGCGCGCCGTCGGAATGGTTCCATATGAAGAGGAAATGCTCTAGGCGCTCAGGGCGCCTCGATCAGGCGCTCGAGTTCGGCCAGAAACAGGTCCAATTCCGCCTCTGAATTGTAGCAGTGGGTCGAAATCCGCACGAGATCGCCAAGCCCTCGGGCGGTGGCGTCGAGCAGGGTTCCCTCCGGCGGCGAGACGCTCACTTGGATGCCCTCCTTCGCCAGGCGGTCGCGAATGGCGCGCGCCGACAGGCGGGCGTGGGTGAAGGCGACGATGCCGCATCTCGCGGCGCCCAGATCGCGCAGCTCGACGCCGGGCGCCGTGCGAGTTCGGCACGCATATAGGCGGCGAGGGCGCCGACGCGGCGGGCGATGCGCTCGATCCCGAGACCGAGCGCGTAGTCTACCGCAGCGCCCAGGCCGACCACGCCGCCGATGGCGCGCTCATAGGTCTCGTAGCGCCGCGCGTCCCCTCTCATCTCGTAGCTCTCCTCGTCCAGCCAGCGCGCGCCGGCGTGGTCCAGCATGGCGGGCTCCAGCCGATCGAGCATGTGGGGCGCGACGTAGAGAAAGCCGGTGCCGCGCGGTCCGCGCAGCCCATTGCGGGCGGTCCCGTACAGGAAATCGCAGCCCAACTCGGCGACGTCCGCCGGCAACTGGCCGATCGCCTGGCAGGCGTCCAGCAGATAGGGGACGCCATGGACGCGCGCGACCTCGCCGATCGCGGCGGACGGATTGACGAGGCCGCCATTGGTCGGCACCCAGGTGAGCGCCACCAGCTTGACGCGGGGATCGATCATCTCGTCGAGGGCGGCGGGATCGGTGGCGTCCGTCCCGTCGTCGGGGATGACCTCGATGCGGCAACCGGTGCGCTTGCGCATCTGCAGGAAGGCCACGTAGTTGGAGCCATATTCGGCGCGCGAGGTGAGAATGCGGTCGCCCGGGCCGAAGGGAAGCCCGTAAAAGGCGAGCTGCCAGGCGCGGGTGGCGTTGGTGGCGAGCGCGATAGTTTCGGGCGCGGCACCGACCAGGCGGGCAAGCGAGCCATGGACCGCCTCGATCCCCTCGGCGCGCCGGAGCGCCGCCGCCTGCCCGCCGATCTCAGATTCAAGCCGCAGATGGTCTTCGAGCACTGCGATCACCGGGGCCGGCATCAGGCTCGCCCCGGCGTTGTTGAGGTTGACGCAATGGGCGACGCCCGGCGTCTCGGCGCGAAGTTTTTCAAATCCAGTTCGGCGTCGGCGTGGCTCACGGCGACCGCGGCGATTTTGGTATATGGTCGTTCGCGCAAATTTGCAGCCGATCGCTTGTCCGCCGATGATCGCACCGGACACGCCACGCCACGATGAGGGAGCGGCCGGAAGAGGCAACCCTAATCCAAGATGGTGCAGAACTCGAACCCGCCGACCCAGGAGTCCACTTTTCCCGCCGGAGCGGTCGTTGCCGATACCTACTGGTCGATCCTGGCCAATCTCGGTTATGCGTGGCGGCTGTGCTGGGCCTGGATCGTGGTCACCGCCGCGGCGCTGGTGGCCACGGATCTGCTGCTGGGCGGCGTCTTCGCCGGCAAGGCCCATCGCGTCGGCATCGCCGACTGGTCCTCCTTCGCCATCGTCCTGCTCTACACGCTGCCGATCGCTTCCATCGCCGTCGGCTGGCACCGCTGGCTGCTGCTCGAGGAGAAGGACACCTCGCGGGTCTATCTGCGGCTCGACGGCCTGGTGTTCAGCTATTTCGGTTATGCGCTGCTGGTGCAATTCATCGCATGGTCGCCCTACTTCGTCCCCTGGCTGCTGCGCCAGTTCTTCAAGCTGATCTCGGTGGTCTTCCTCGGCCTTTCCTATGGACGCGACTCGGCCATCGACTACGCGCTCTCCGACAAGGGTCTGCTTGCCTCGCCCATCATGCGGGTCGCCGCGGTCGTCGCCCTCGTCATATTGATGACGCGGCTCGGCGTCGCCCTGCCGGCAAAGGCGATCGGTGTCCGCGGCTTGTCGTTGAAGACCGCCTGGGAGGCGACGAAGGGTCAGACCTTCGGCCTTGCCATGGGACTGGTGCTGTCGGTCTTCCCCATCGCCCTCGCCTTCGCGGGGTTGCGTCTCGCGGGCCTTGATTTTTCGGCGGTGGACGGGTCGCTGCTCCACGTGGTCGACCGCCTGACCTTCGTTTTTTTCGAGACTCTGTTGGGTCTGGTGCAGGTGGCGTTCCTCTCCTTCAGCTTCCGGTTCTTCTTCCCGCCAGAGGGTGCGCCGGCGGCGGGCCCAAGCAACTGACAGCGCGGCACGCGGCGGCACCCGGCACGGTCCATGTCATCCGATCAATCCCGCTTCTTTCCCGTCGGCGTCGTCGTCACCAAGGCCTATGGCGCGCTTTATCGGCATTTCGGTTATGCGCTGCGCATCTGCTGGGCCTGGATCATCGTGATGACGTCGGCGCGGGTCGCCGCCGACCTCGTCAAGACCTACATGCTCGTCGACCAGGCGGGCCGGCCGCTGCTCGGCTTCGACCTGACGTTCCTGGTCGGTTGGTTCCTGTTCATCCCGCTCGCCTCAATCGCCGTCGCCTGGCACCGGCTGCTGCTGTTGGACGAGCAGGACCCTTCGGCCCTCTATATGCGCCTCGACCGGCTGGTATGGAGCTATTTCGGCATGGCGGTCTTCATCTACGTGGTCTCGCTCGCCCCGGTGTTCGTTCCCTGGGGTCTGGCGCAGATCGTCAAGGCCACCGCCGGCCTCGGCGCCGAAGGCTCGCCCGAGCAGCAGCCGGTCTGGATCTACCTGCTCTCCCCGCGCGGCAACCCGCTCATACCTTTCCTTCAGACGATCGCGATCATGGTGTTTCTGGGGCTGAGCGCGCGGCTTGGAATCGTTCTCCCGGCAAAGGCGCTCGCCCGCGCCGGCTTCACGCTGAAGCGCGTATGGGAGGCGACACGGGGTCATTCATGGGGGCTGTTGATGGGCACGATCTTCTGCATCGCGCCCTTTTTCCTGGTGACGGCCTTTCTGCGGCGGCTCGGCCCTCACTTTTCGCTCGCCGACGGGCCGCTGCTCCACATCGCCGACTGGCTGGCGACAGAGACCATGGGCACAGTCCTCGGCTTGGTCGAGGTGGCCTATCTCACTCATTGCTTCCTGTTCTTCTTCCCAGGGACGGGGGAAGCGCCGCCGGAACAGGGCTGACCGCGGCGGTGGAGCCGCCCTCATCGGCGCGCGCCGGCAGGGCTTCGAGCCGCTTCGGTTTCGCTCCGCCGGGGGTCGTAGTTGAGAATAGGCGCGAGCCATTTTTCGGCCTCGGCCAGGCTCCAGCCCTTGCGCGCCGCGTAGTCCTTGGCTTGATCGCGTTCGATGCGGCCGACGCCGAAATAGTGGCTCTTGGGGTGTGAGAAGTAGAGGCCGGAGACGGCGGCCCCCGGCCACATGGCGTAGGACTCGGTGAGCTTCACGCCGGCGCGCTTCTCCGCCTCCAGCAGTTCGAACAGCGTCCGCTTCTCGGTGTGGTCGGGTTGGGCAGGGTAGCCGGGTGCCGGCCGAATGCCCTGGTATTTTTCGGCGATCAGCTCCTCGTTGGTCAGGTCCTCGTTCGCCGCATAGCCCCAGAACTCCTTGCGCACGCGCTGGTGCATATGCTCGGCGAACGCCTCGGCGAGACGGTCGGCGAGCGCCTTCAACAGGATCTTCGAGTAGTCGTCATGCGCCTTCTCGAAAGCCTTGGAGCGCGCCGCTTCACCGATGCCCGTCGTCACCACGAAGCCGCCCAAATGATCGGCGAGCCCGGTTTCCCTGGGGGCGACGAAATCGGCCAGCGCGGTGTTGGCGCGCGGCCCTACCCGCGTCATCTGCTGGCGCAGCGTATGCAGCACGGCCAGGCGCGCTTGCCGCGTCTCGTCGCGATAGAGCTCGATGTCGTCGCCGACCGCATTGGCGGGCCACAGGCCGATGACGGCGTTGGCGGTTAGCCACTTCTCCTCGATGATCTGCGCGAGCATGGCCCGGGCGTCGTCATAGAGCTGGCGCGCCGCCTCGCCCATCCTGTCGTCCTCCAGGATTTGCGGGAAGCGGCCCTTGAGCTCCCAGGTCGTGAAAAACGGCGTCCAGTCGATGAAGGGGGCGATTTGGCCGAGATCGTACTCGCGGAAGTCCTTGAGCCCGAGAAACTTGGGCGCGGGCGGCGCGTAACCTTCCCAGTCAATCGCGAACTTGTTGGCGCGCGCGGTCTCCAGGTCCGTCCGGCGTCTTGTCTCCCGGCCCCTGGCGTGGGCCTCGGCGATGCGGGCGTAATCCTTCCTTATCTCGGCCACATAATTTTCGCTCCCCTCGTCGGAGAGCAGGTTCGAGACGACGCCCACCGCGCGGCTCGCATCGGTGACGTAGATCGCCTGGTTGCGGGTGTAGTTGGGGGCGATCTTGACGGCGGTGTGCACGCGGCTCGTGGTGGCGCCGCCGATCAGCAGCGGAATGTCGAAGCCCTCGCGCTCCATCTCGGCCGCCACGTGACACATCTCGTCCAGGCTCGGCGTGATCAGGCCCGAGAGCCCGATGATGTCGGCCTTCTCCTCGCGCGCCGCCTCGAGGATCTTCTGCGCCGGCGCCATCACGCCCAGATCGATCACCTGGTAGTTGTTGCACTGAAGGACGACGCCGACGATGTTCTTGCCGATGTCGTGCACGTCGCCCTTGACCGTCGCCATGATGATCTTGCCCGCGGCGGGCGAGTCCTCCAGTCCGAGCTCTCGCTTCTCCTCCTCGAGATAAGGAAACAGATAGGCGACCGCCTGCTTCATCACCCGGGCCGACTTGACGACCTGGGGCAGAAACATCTTGCCCGCCCCGAACAGGTCGCCGACCACGTTCATGCCCGCCATCAGGGGACCCTCGATGACGTGGAGCGGGCGCTCTGCCTTTCGCCGCGCCTCCTCGGTGTCCTCCTCGATGAAGGCCGATATGCCGTTGACCAGCGCGTGGGTGATCCGCTCCTCGACGCCTGCCTCGCGCCAGGTGAGGTCCTCCTCGCGCGCCTTGCGGCCGCCGCCCCGGTAACGCTCGGCCGCCTCCAGCAACCGGTCGGTGGCGTCGGGCCTGCGGTTGAGGACGACGTCCTCGACGAGCTCGCGCAGCTCCGGCTCGATGTCGTCATAGATGGTGAGCTGGCCGGCGTTGACGATGGCCATGTCGAGGCCCGCCTGGATCGCGTGATAGAGGAAGACCGAATGCATCGCCTCGCGCACCTGCTCGTTGCCGCGGAAGGAGAAGGAGAGGTTCGAGATGCCGCCCGAGACGTGGACGTGGGGCAGGTTCTCCTTGATGCGCCTGGTCGCCTCGATGAATTCGAGCGCGTAGCCGTTGTGCTCCTCGATGCCGGTCGCCACGGCGAAGACGTTGGGATCGAAGATGATGTCCTCGGGCGGAAAGCCGGTGCTTTTCGTCAGCACCTCATAGGCGCGCGCGCAGATCTCGACCTTGCGGTCGGCGGTCTCCGCCTGGCCGGTCTCGTCGAAGGCCATCACGACGGTGGCGGCGCCGTAGCGGCGGATCTTGCGCGCCTGTTCGAGGAACGGCTCCTCGCCCTCCTTGAGGCTGATGGAGTTGACGATGGACTTGCCCTGCATGCATTTGAGCCCGGCCTCGATGACCGACCATTTGGAGGAATCGATCATCACCGGCACACGGGCGATGTCGGGCTCCGTAGCGATGAGATTGAGGAAGGTGGTCATCGCCGCCTC
>CAYVYD010000061.1:9681-11349 GCA_964454415.1 uncultured Hyphomicrobiaceae bacterium
CCGTCGCGCGCCCACCCCTCCAACAGCCCCGCCATCTCCTCGGGCGTCTGGTCGTACTCGCCCAATTCGTTGGGCAGGCCCGCATTGGGATAGGCGCAGATGAGGGTGTCGGCGACCGCGGCGAGCTCCGCCACGGCCGGGCGCAACTGCTCGGCACCGAAGGCGCAGTTCATGCCCGCGGCGAAGGGTTCGAGGTGCCGCATGGAGTTCCAGAAGGCTTCCGGCGTTTGCCCTGAGAGGTTGCGGCCCGACAGATCGGTGATGGTGCCGGAGACGATGATCGGCAGCGAAAGGCCGAGGTCGTCGAAGGCCTGGAGCACCGCGAAGCCCGCCGCCTTGGCGTTCAGTGTGTCGAACACGGTCTCGATCAGGACGATGTCGACGCCGCCTTCGATCAGGCCGCGCGCCTGCTCGCCATAGGCGGCGACGAGCTCGTCGAAGCTGACGTTGCGGAAGCCCGGATTGTTGACGTCCGGCGAGATCGAGGCGGTGCGGTTGGTGGGACCGATGGCGCCCGCCACGAAACGCGGCTTCTCCGGCGTCTTGCGCGACCAGCGGTCCGCCGCCTCGCGGGCGAGCCCGGCGGCCGCGACGTTGATCTCGCGCGCCAGATCCGCCATGCCGTAATCGGAAAGCGAGATGGCGGTGGCGTTGAAGCTGTCGGTCTCGACGATGTCGGCGCCGGCCTCGAAATAGGCGTCGTGGATTCCCCGGACCAGGTCGGGTTGAGTCAAAACCAGCAGATCGTTGTTGCCCTTGAGATCGCTGGGATGATCCTTGAAGCGCGCGCCCCGGTAATCGGCCTCGGCCAATTTGTGGCGCTGGATCATGGTGCCCGTGGCGCCGTCCAGGATCAGAATGCGCTCCTTTACCGCCTTCTCGAGCGCGGCGATGCGGTCTTCGCGGCTCATCGGGCGGCCTCCGTTTGCCGCTCGTCCCGCCGCTCCTTCATCCCCAAGCGGCGGCAAACCTCCCGCACCAGGGGGGCGCGGTTGAGGGTGTAGAAGTGAAACTCGCGCACGCCCGCAGCCTTCAGCGCCAGCGCCTGCTCGCCCGCCAGCTCGACCGCGACTCTCGCCATCTCCTCGGGCTTGTCCTCGAGGCCCTGGAAACGGCGCGCCAGCCAGTCCGGCACGCGCGTGCCGCAGCGCGCGGCGAAGCCCGAGACCTGCTTGAAGTTGTGGATCGGGATCAGGCCCGGGCGGATCGGCACGACGATGCCGCGGGCGCGCACCGCGTCGAGGAAACGGAAGAAATCATCGTTCTCGAAGAAGAATTGGGTGATCGCCCGGCTGGCTCCCGCATCCACCTTGGCCTCGAGGATATCGAGATCGGCCTCCAGGCTCTTGCTTTCGGGATGACCCTCGGGATAGGCCGAGACGGAGACGTCGAAATCGCCGATCCGGCGGATGCCCGCCACCAGCTCGGCGGCGCTCGCGTAACCTTTGGGATGCGGCTCGAAGGCGGTTCCCGGCCCGGTGACAGGGTCGCCGCGCAGCGCCACGATGTGGCGCACGCCGAGGTCGCTATAGGCGCGGATGACGGCATCGACATCCTCGCGCGAGGCGGCGACGCAGGTCAGATGCGCCGCCGGCACCAGCCGCGTCTCCTTCAGCAGCCTGGCCACGGTGGCGTGGGTGCGCTCTCGGGTCGAGCCGCCGGCGCCAT
>CAYVYD010000062.1:0-11289 GCA_964454415.1 uncultured Hyphomicrobiaceae bacterium
CGCCCGAAGGCGTTGGAAAGGCTCGAAAATCGGGCGGTCCGGCCCAAACGGATGGTTTCCATCCGTTTGGACGAGCCGGCCCGCCGGCTTCGATCCGGCGGGGCGATTTGCCAGCCGGATGGGGTCCCATCCGGCTGGATCGCGCCGCGGCGATTTCCATCGCCTTCCCGCCTGTTCGGGCGCAACGCCATCCTGCGCAGAATGGGCGTTATTTATGAGTTCTCAACCTAGCCTTTGACGGGGATGGCCACGAAGCGCAGATCGCCCTTGGCGTCGGAGATCAGCAGCAGAACCGATTTCCGCCCCCGCTCCTTGACCACCGCCAGGCGCTTGCTCACGTCCTCGGGCGTCTTCACCTCCTGCTGGGTGACCTCGACGATCACCTGGCCCGCCTGAATGTCCTTCTGGGCGGCCTCGCTTTGGGGGTCGACATTGGTGTTGACGACGCCGCTGACCTTCTTCGAGATGCCGTAGCGGGAGCGCAACTCATCGCTCATCTCGGAGATGGAAAGGCCCAATACGGTCTTGCCCTCTGGCGCCTTCTTCTCCTCGTTCTTCTCGGCGACCGGCGGCGGGGTCTCGCCCTCCGGGAGGCGGCCCACAGTGACCTTCACCTTCTCCATCCTGCCGTTGCGCAACACCTCGACCTCGACCTCCCTGCCGATCGGGGTGCGGGCGACGATGCGCGGCAGGCCGCGCATCTGCAGAACTTCCTGGCCGTCGAAGCGGGTGATCACGTCGGTCGCCTTCAGGCCCGCCTCGTCGGCCGGGCTGCCGGGCGTCACGCTCGCCACCAGCGCGCCTATGGTCTTGCTCATGCCGAGGCTGTCGGCGATCTCGTCGGTCACCGATTGAATGCGCACGCCGAGCCAGCCACGCCTGGTTTCGCCGTATTGGCGTAGCTGCTCGATGACGTGGGTGGCGGTGGCCGCCGGAATGGCGAAGCCGATGCCGATCGAGCCGCCGGTGGGCGAGATGATCGCCGTGTTAACGCCGATCACCTGGCCCTCCATGTTGAAGAGCGGACCGCCGGAATTGCCGCGGTTGATTGCCGCGTCGGTCTGCAGGAACTCGTCATAGGGCCCGGCGTTGATGTCGCGCTTCTTGGCCGAGATGATGCCGACGGTGACGGTCCCGCCGAGCCCGAACGGGTTGCCGATCGCCATCACCCAATCGCCGACTCGCATCACGCTCGAATCGCCGAAGGTGAGCGCGTGCAGTGGCTTCTTGGGTTCGACCTTGAGCAGGGCGAGGTCGGTCTTGGGATCGCGGCCGACGATCTTGGTGACGGGCAGCTTCGAGCCGTCATTCATGTTGACGATGATCTCGTCTGCGCCCTCGATCACGTGGTTGTTGGTGACGATGATGCCGGAGGGATCGATCACGAAGCCGGAGCCCAACGAGTTGACGCGCCGCGGCAGGTCCTGCTGTTGGCGCTTGTTGAACAGGTCGTCGAAAAATTCCTCGAAGGGCGAGCCCTCGGGGACCTGCGGCAGCGGTATGCCCTGCTGACCCTTGACGGTCTGGGTCGTCGATATGTTGACCACGGCGTCCTGCAGACCCTCGGCGATATCGGCGACGGAGTCGGGGCCGCGCGCGAAACCGGGTCCCGGCGCGACCAAGCCGGCGAACAGAGCCACGACAAAGGTCAGAACCGCGAGGCGCGACCACGTCCCCATCCGCTCCTGGGCCTGCTGAGACTTCGGCGCTCGCGCCCGCGAAGGCGCCAACAACGCGTCATTCATCGAAGACATCAATCTCTAGAGTTCACCAATCACACCGCGGATCTCACCCTTCGCCGGACGACCGGCGCCATGGTCAGCCGCGAACCAGCCAAACGATCGCGAGCCCGATTGCCACGGCGGCGGCACCGGTGAGACGCAAGGTCCTCAGGGGAATCGTCCGCACCACCTCGATCATGCGCACGCCGTAGCCCGGGAACAATGCCCAAAGCAAGCCCTCAATCACGAATACCAGACCGACCGCGACCAACAGATCGTCCATGGCGCGCCCACGAGCTAGCGTCCCGCGCCCATCGAATTGTTGAAGTAGCGGAAAAACTCCGTATTGGGCGACAGCAGCAGCCTCGTGTCCGACGACTTCAGACCTGCCTGGTAGGCCTGCATCGAGCGGTAGAAGCCGAAGAAATCTGGGTCCTTGCCGAAGGCGTTGTTGAATATCTGATTGCGCTCGGCGTCGCCCTCGCCGCGCAATTTTTCGGCGTCGCGCGTGGCGTCGGCATTGATGACGGTGACCTTGCGGTCGGCCTCGGCACGAAGGCGACGCGACACCTCTTCGCCCTGGGCGCGGATCTGAGCCGCTTCCTGCTGGCGTTCGGTCTGCATCCGCCGGTAGATCGCCTGGCTGTTGGCTTCCGGCAAATCGGCCCGCTTGATTCGAACGTCGACGATTTCGATGCCGAAGTCCTCGGCGTTGGCGTTGACCTGCTTGGTGATTTGCTCCATCAACTCCTCGCGCTTGTCGCGCACCACGGCGATGAAGGAAGCGGCGCCGAGCGTGCCGCGCAGCGCCGATTCCAAGATCGTCGAGAGGCGTTGATCGGCGATCCGTTGGTCGCGGACCGTCTGATAGAAGCGCAGCGGATCGGTGATCCGGTAGCGCAGAAAGGCGTTCACCACCAGCCGCTTCTGGTCGGCGGCGATGGCCTCCTGGGAGGGGGCGTCGAGATCGAGGATGCGCTTGTCGAAGAACTCGACGTTCTGGACGAAGGGGGTCTTCCAGTTTAGCCCCGGCTCCTTGATGACGCGCTTGGGGTTGCCGAATTGCAGCACCAGCGCCTGCTGGGTCTGGTGGACGGTAAAGAGCGTGAGATAAGCGGTGATGACGATCAGACCGGCCACCGAAATCAGAGTTGCATAGAGCGTCTTCATGACTACTGACCTCCCGATGCGGGCTGCTTTTTCATCAGCTGGTCCAAGGGCAGATAGGGGACGACCCCCTGCCCGCCGCCCTTCTCGTCGATGATGATCTTGTCCATGCCGCCGAACACGCGCTCCATGGTCTCGAGGAACATGCGCTGGCGGGTGACCTGCGGCGCCTTCTTGTACTCGTTGTAGATCGACAGGAACCGGGCCGCCTGACCGTTCGCCTCGGCCACGGTCTGCTCCTTGTAGGCCTCGGCGGCCTGCAAGATGCGCTGGGCCTCGCCGCGGGCCTCCGGCACCACCCGGTTGGCGTAGGCGTCGGCCTCGTTGCGGATGCGCTCCTGGTCGGCGCGGGCGGCCTGCACGTCGCGGAAGGCGTCGATCACCTGGGAGGGCGGATCGACCTTCTGAAGCCGGATCTGGTTGACCTCGACGCCGGCGCCGTAGCTGTCCAACACACGCTGCATCAGTTGTTGGACGGCGAGCTCCACCTCGCTGCGCTTTTGGGTCAGGAGATCCTGAATATTGTTCTGCCCGACCGCCTCGCGCATGGCGCTCTCGGCCACCTCCTTGACGGTGGTCGCGGGGTTCTGAATGTTGAACAGATAGGCGCTCGCGTCCTTGATGCGCCAGAGCACCTGGAAGTCGACGTCGACGATGTTCTCGTCGCCGGTCAGCATCAGGCTCTCCTCCTGAACGTCGCGAATGGCGCCCGTTATGGAGCGGCCGTCGGCGGCGCCGCGCATGCCGATCTCGATCCTGTTCACGCGGGTGACCTGCGGCGTGTAAACCGACTCGATCGGATATGGGAGACGGAAGTTGAGGCCGGGCGAGAGTTGCCGGACATATTTTCCAAAGCGCAAGACCACGCCCAGCTCGTCCGGATTAACGCGGACGGTGAAGGTGAAAAATCCAATGAGTCCAGCGATCAAGACCGCCGCCACCGCCACGACGGGTCCGCTGAACCGGCCGCCCGGCAAGGCTTGCTTGAGCTTGTCCTGCGACTTGCGCAGCAGTTCCTCCAGATCGGGCGCCGGAGCGCCGCCGCCGCCGGGGCGCTGTCCCCACGGCCCGCCGCCGCTTTTCCAGCCGCCGCCGTTCCCACTCTGGTTGCTCCAAGGCATAGTTAATGAACCCAGTTCGTGATGATGAGTTTCAGCCCTCGTCCAGGCCACATATGGGCTTTGGCGGAGTCAATTTCCACCGGCCATTGGGCGTAGAGGGCCAACGGGATTGGCTTGGGTTATAGGACACTCGCTACCCGCACGCAACGCGGGATCATACGCGAGTGCGCCGCGACGGCGTCGAACGCGCCGCCCACCACCGCCCGCGGCGGTGCCGCTCAAACAGCCGCCCGATCGAGGACGATGAAGGTAGTCTCATATTGGTCGCGCTCGCCGGCTGGAAAGCGGTCGCGGGAAATCTCGCGCCATCGAGCGGGCTCGATCGCCGGGAAGACGGCGTCGCCAGCGGGCGAACCATGCACGCGGGTCAGATAGATGCGGTCGGCGAGCGGCAGCGCCTCGCCATAGATCTCAGCACCGCCGATGATCATGATCTCGTCGGCGCCGCATCCCGCCGCCAGCCCGGCGGCGAGCTCGACGGCTTGGCCGAGCGAATGGGCGAGATGGGCGCCGGGGGCCTCGAAATCGCGTTGGCGGGTGATGACGACGCTGTCGCGCCCCTCCAGGGGGCGGCCGATCGACTCATAGGTCTTGCGGCCCATGATCATGGGCTTGCCCATGGTCAGCGCCCGGAAGCGCTTGAGGTCGGAGGAGAGGCGCCAGGGCATGGCGCCGTCGCGGCCGATCACGCCGTTCTCGCCCATGGCGACGATCAGCGATAGACGGAGTTGTGCTGCCATCAGCGCTCAGACCGCGACCTCGGCGCGGATGTGCGGATGGGGGTCGTAGCCGGTGAGCTCGAAATCCTCAAAGACGAAGTCGAACAGCGAGCGGACCTCTGGATTGAGTTTCATCGCCGGCAGCGGCCGGGGCTCGCGGGCGAGCTGCAGATCGACCTGTTCGAGGTGGTTCATATAAAGATGCGCGTCGCCCAAGGTGTGGACGAAATCGCCGGGCTCCAGCTCGCTCACCTGGGCCAGCATCAGCGTCAACAGCGCATAGGAGGCGATGTTGAAGGGGACGCCAAGGAATATGTCGGCCGAGCGCTGATAGAGCTGGCAGGAGAGCTTGCCCTCGGCGACGTAGAACTGGAACAGGCAGTGGCAGGGCGGCAGGGCCATGGCGTCGAGCTCGGCGACGTTCCAGGCCGAGACGATGTGGCGGCGGGAAGCGGGCTTCGTCTTCAAGCCTTCGACCAGCGCGGAGATCTGATCGATATGGCCGCCCTTGCCGTCCGGCCAAGAGCGCCACTGGCGGCCATAAACGGGGCCGAGGTCGCCAGACTCGTCGGCCCACTCGTTCCAGATGCTCACCCCGTGCCGCTTGAGATAGCCGACATTGGTGTCGCCCTGGAGGAACCACAGCAGCTCGTGAATGATCGACTTCACATGAAGCTTCTTGGTCGTCACCAGCGGAAAGCCCCGGCCCAAATCGAAGCGCATCTGATGGCCGAAGACGCTGAGCGTGCCGGTGCCGGTCCGGTCGGACCGGGCGACACCATCGGCGCGCGCGCGGCGCATCAGATCCAGATATTGGCGCATGGCCGAACAATAGCGCGATTCTGCGCGGCTTCGAGCCCCATCAGCCGCAAATTCGTCACGAAGGACTGCTATCGAAGAGAGGCGCGCATTGCGCGCAGCGAAAAAGAACCGCCCGTTCCTCGGCATCCCAATCGGCGACTCGCCACGGCCTTGACCGGCCGAGATGCGGCGTCCCGGGGAATCGAGACGGCGGCGATATGCCGGCTCGACGCCGTGCCGGCGGGGCCGGGATGCATGGGTTCGACGTTAAGAGTTGAAGCGTAGGGGAGTAATGCGTCCATGTTCTCTGAGTCCAACAAAACAGCGACGATGAAGTTCGACGCCTTCGAGGCGTCGGTCAAGGCCGCACCGGACGAGCCGAGAGGCACCGGCCGCGCCGGCTCCGTTCCTCATTCCTCGATCGGCCACGAGGTGACCATCACCGGCGACATCGCGTCGGCGGGTAACATCGAGCTTGACGGCCACGTCGTCGGCGACGTCGCCTGCCAGCAATTGAAGATCGGCAGACGGGCGCGCGTCGAAGGGGTGGTGAGCGCCGAGGAAGTGATCGTCGACGGCCATGTCGAGGGCGGCATGCGCTGTGCCCGCGTCACCTTGAAGACCAACGCCCACGTGGACGGCGAGATCGTCTACACGACGCTCGCCGTGGAAGAAGGGGCGTTCTTCGTCGGCGGTTCGCGCAGCAGCGCCAAACCGCTCGAGGCCGATTTGAATGCCAAGGCAGCCGACAAGCCCAAGGGCAAGGGCGCCAACGGCAAGAAAGCCAACGGGTCGGGCGACGCCGACAACACGGCGACGCTCGCGCTTTCCCAGGACGACGTGATCGGCAACGGCTGACCCGCCACCGGGAGGGTCCTCGCATGCGCCGTGGAAGGCAACCAACGCCGAGCCCCATGCTTGTGCGCGCCGCCGTGAGCGGAAACAATCGCGTGATTGATTCCCTCGATCGGACGCCTTGCCACGGCAGGCACACGCAAATCCCGCAAATCGGCGCGCGCCGCCCTGGAGCAGCTCTATCTCGGCAACTCCCGGCGCGCGCGGCTGTTCCGCTACGGACTTCTCGCCTTCGACGTCGGCACCATTCTTTTCTTCATCGTCTCCTCGATGATGCCGGGATGGCCTTACGAATATGCCGCCGACGCGCTCATCGCCCTGGCCATCCTGGCCGACTCGCCGCCCGGTTCTGGATCTCCCCCGACAAGCGCCGCTTCTTTCTGCAGCTGACGACGTGGACCGATCTCGTCGTGATCGTGACGCTGCTGCTGCCCGCCTTCATCGAAAGCTTCCTGTTCCTGCGGGTAATGCGCGCCCTGCGGCTGCTGCGGTCCTATCACGTGCTATACGATTTGCGGCACGAATACGCCTACTTCAAACGCAACGAAGAGATCATCCAGAGCGTGATCAACCTCTTCGTCTTCATCTTTATCGTGACCGCGCTGGTTTACGTGCTCCAGGTCCGCACCAATCCCGACATCACATCCTATGTGGACGCGCTCTACTTCACGGTGACGACGCTGACCACGACGGGCTTCGGCGACATCACGCTCAAGGGCAGCGGGGGACGGCTGTTTTCGGTCGCCATCATGGTGATCGGCGTGGCGCTCTTCGTGCGGCTGGTGCAGACCATCTTCCGGCCGGCCAAGGTGCGTTACCGCTGTCCCGATTGCGGCCTCAATCTGCACGACCCCGATGCGGTGCACTGCAAGCATTGCGGCCGGGTGCTCAATATCGAGACCGAAGGGACGGCCTGAACCGTCAACCTTTATTTTGCCGTTGTGAGGTCATATATCTAGCTCGCCGGCTTCGGCCGACTATGGCGATAAACGACCGTCGTAATAAACCATTCGGACCCGGGGGCGGTACCCGGCGCCTCCACCAGATGCCGCGGTTCAGACGTTTCGACCGCGCGGGGAAAAGCGGCATCTGTTGGGGGCGAAATAGGATCGACGAGGGTGTAAAGGACGTGTTTTCGCCCGGCATGGTTCCACCGTTATCGGACCAAACCTATAGTTGCCAACGACAACTATGCGGAGGCCGCTCTCGCTGCGTAAGCGGCGCGAGTGCCTCAATTCAAGTCCTAGCCGTTCGCACGTCTAGGCGCGGTTTCGGAGGGCACCGGGCAACAGAAGCCCTCCACTTCATTTGGGGACGACCGGCGCGCCGGAGCCGGGGCGAGCCCCGCGCAAACCAAACCAGCAACTCCGGCCGAAAAAGTTGTTTATGCAAACGCGGCGGGAGCCGGTCTGCCGGGGCGCGTCATGGATGAACAGAAGATTCCATACGATTTGCTGACGCAGGACGCCCTGCGCGGGGTGGTGCGCACGGTGCTGGAGCGCGTGGCCAAATCGGGCCTGCCCGGCGAGCATCATTTCTACATCGCGTTCGACACCCACGCC
This sequence comes from uncultured Hyphomicrobiaceae bacterium, assembly GCA_964454415.1. Classification (GTDB taxonomy): domain Bacteria; phylum Pseudomonadota; class Alphaproteobacteria; order Rhizobiales; family Methyloligellaceae; genus JAJFHN01. The sequence goes on from CAYVYD010000062.1 coordinate 7,947, forward strand.
AAAGGCGTGAAGATTTCCGACCGGCTGATGGAGCAATATCCCGAAGAGATGACGGTCGTGCTGCAATACCAGTTTTGGGATCTGGAGGTCGGCGACGACAAGTTCGAGGTCAAGCTCTCCTTCAACAATCTGCCCGAACGGTTGGTGATTCCCTACGCGGCGATCAAGGCGTTCTTCGACCCCAGCGTGCGGTTCGGCCTGCAATTCGGCACATCGAGCGCCGCCAATGACGAGGCCGGTGAAAGCGCGGCGGTGCCAGCGATCGTCAAGCAGGACGACGAGGCGGGCCAGGCGGTGATGCCCGATCCGGCGCTCGAGCAGGCGATCAAGCAAGTGGTGGACGAGGCCGAAGACGATGTCGGCGAGGCGGCCGGGACCGAGGCCGGGAGACCGGCGGCGGACGTGGTCGAGCTCGACGCCTTCCGCAAGAAATAGACGCCCGCCCTCGACGCCGGCTCACTTGGGGAAAGCCACAAGATGTTGTGTTGACACCCTTGGTTTCTTACTTTATCTTGTAATTACTTTGTGGGTGTTGCGCCCGGTCGGCGATCTGCCGCGCCGGGTTTCTTTTTTTTGGGGCACCACTTGGAGGACTTGATGGGGGTCATCCTGCAATTCACCGGCGGCAAGAAGTGCCGAAGCTGCGGCCGCCAGATCGATCCGATGGTCTTGCGGACCGCGCCGCGCCGCAGCCACTGCGACGCCTGCCTCGCCGTCAAGGCCGGGGCCGAAGCGAGCGCCGCTTCATATAAGCGTCTCACCATGGACGACATCGCCAAAATCATGGGCTACCGGACGCCCCACTAAGGGGAACGACGGCGAGCCCGGGCGAGGCCTGCGTGGCGGCGAGGTCGCTTCCGCAGTTCGGCCCGCCATCATACCGGTTCAAAAAACTCCGGCCTTGGGGTACATGACGGGCGAGTCCCGTTCTCCATCATGCGTCAGGCCCATGCCCAAGACCCGCACTGAATCCGATTCCTTCGGCCCCCTCGACGTCCCCGCCGACCGCTATTGGGGCGCCCAGACCCAGCGATCGCTCGGCAACTTCAAGATCGGGCGGGAGCGGATGCCGCCGGCCCTGGTGCGCGCGCTCGGCATCGTCAAGCAGGCGGCGGCGCGGACCAACATGTCCCAGGGACTGCTCGACGAACGGCTGGGCGAGGCGATCGCCGCGGCGGCGCAGGAGGTGATCGACGGCAAGCTCGACGATCATTTTCCTCTGTCGGTATGGCAGACGGGCTCGGGCACCCAGTCCAACATGAACGCCAACGAGGTGATCGCCAACCGCGCGATCGAAATGCTGGGCGGCAAGATCGGCGCAAAGGAGCCCGTCCACCCGAACGACCACTGCAACAAATCGCAATCCTCCAACGACACCTTTCCGACCGCCATGCACATCGCGGCCGTCGAGGAAATCCACCACCGGCTGCTGCCGGCGCTGGCCCATATGGCGGAGGCGCTGGAGAACAAGGCGAAGGACTGGAAGGACATCATCAAGAACGGGCGGACCCACCTTCAGGACGCAACGCCGGTGACGCTGGGCCAGGAGTTCTCGGGCTACGCGCAACAGATGCGCAATGGCATCGACCGGATCACCGATGCGCTCGCAAGGCTCTATCCGCTTGCGCAGGGGGGAACCGCGGTCGGCACCGGCGTCAACACCAGGGAAGGCTTCGCCGAGGCCTTCGCCAAGGAGGTCGCCAGGATCACCGGGCTACCCTTCGTCACCGCGCCCAACAAGTTCGAGGCGCTCGCCGCCCACGACGCCATGGTCGAGCTTTCGGGCGCGCTCAACGTGCTTGCGGTGAGCCTTTTCAAGATCGCCAACGACATCCGGCTGCTGGGCTCGGGACCGCGCGGCGGCCTCGGCGAACTGTCCTTGCCCGAAAACGAGCCCGGTTCGTCGATCATGCCCGGCAAGGTCAACCCCACCCAGTGCGAGGCGACGACCATGGTCTGCACCCAGGTGATGGGCAACCACACCACGGTCACGGTCGCCGGCAGCCAGGGTCACTTCGAGCTTAACGTCTACAAGCCGGTGATCGCCTATAACGTTCTGCAGTCGATCCGCCTGATAGCCGACACGGCCATGAGCCTGACCGACAACTGCATCGTCGGCATCAAGCCCAACCTGGAACGCATCGCCGAACTGATGGAACGCTCGCTGATGCTGGTGACCGCGCTCGCGCCCAAGATCGGCTACGACAAGGCGACCGAGATCGCCAAGGCGGCGCACAAGAACGGGACGACGTTGCGCGAGGAGGCGCTGCGGCTGGGCTACGTCGACGCGGATGAGTTCGATTCACTGGTGCGGCCCGAAGGCATGATCGGGCCAAGCGGCTGATCGCGCCCATGTCCAGCACGGCGCGGCCAAAGAAGAGATCGCTCGTCATCGCCGGTCACCGCACCAGCGTTTCGCTGGAAGACGCGTTCTGGAACGCGCTCGCCGAATTGGCGCGCCAGGAAGGATGCTCGGTCTCGGCTCTCGTCGGCGAGATTGACGCGCGGCGCGGCGCGGCTGGCCTTTCCAGCGCCATCAGGGTGCACGTGCTCGATCGTTTCCGCCGCGGTTCGCCGCGGCAGCCATAGGCGCTAATTGCCAAAGATCGAAAAACCCCGCTCCTCGAACCAACTCCTGCGGCTCGGCCGGCTGGCCGGCGGCCTGGCGCGCTCGGTGATGGCTTCCTCGGCGGTTTGGGTTTGGCCGTCCTGCCCGGCCGCGGGTTCATCGCTGCCGGCGGAAGGTTGCGCGGCCGGCGGTTCGAGGGCGGTCCGCGGCGCCGCCCAGGGGAGCGGTTCGTTGCTCTCCGCCGCGGCGGAGGGTCTGGGCGGTGATGAGGCGGTGGCCTTTTCCGGCTCCGGTCGCTCGACCTGCTGAGCGGCCCGGCGTGCTTCCTCTGCGGCTTCGGTTTGCTGCCTTATGCGCTCGCCCTCCTGCTGGCGACGCTCGACATCCCGGGCGATCCTGTTGACGGTGACGTAGCGCTCGAGCGACTTGGTGTCGATGCGCGGCTGCAAATGACCGAACTCGGCCGCCGGGCCGGCGAAAACGACCGTGACCTGGAGGTCTTCATTGGCCTCGTCGCGCGGTTTTACCGCCAGCCACCATTCGCTGTCGAGCTTCATGGTCGCCAGCTCCAGATAGGCGGTCACCGCCGCCTGCCCCAAAGCTCCCTCCAGGACGGCCTTGTCGATCTGCACCACGCCATCCTCGATCCTGATGGGAATGGTCGCGGGCTCGACGTCGAAACGCGCGTTCTCGAAGGCCGCTGTGGCGCCCGCCGGCAAGGCGCGGGCTCGCGAGATCTCGGCCTCGATCTCCGATTGCGCGAAGGCGCGCAAC
>CAYVYD010000063.1:0-2527 GCA_964454415.1 uncultured Hyphomicrobiaceae bacterium
TGCTCCTCGCTCCATTCCTGGCCGTCGGGGCAGTCATGCTGCATGAAAACCGACGGCGCGCGGGGAGACGGAGCAGTGCCGGCGTGGGAACCGGCGAAGGAGATCAGGCTCAACAGGACGGCGAACAGGGCGAACAGAACGATCTTGGTCAGGGTCATGGCGGGTCCCTCGCGGTATGACGGGCGGTGCCGGGTTATCCGATGCTGCGTTCAAGCCTAGCGGAGATTCGCGTAACGCCGAGTCAAATCCCCGTTACGGCGCCGGGAGCGCGGCGCCGGGTCAGGACTCGCGGCTGCGCAGAAACTTCGGATTGGAGATCTCGAGCTTGGCGCGCACATAGGCGCGCAGCGCCTCGCGCAGGCGGGGATGGGTCCGATCGCCGATCTCGCCGCTTCTGATCGCCGCCGCTAGGGCGGCGAGGTCGGGGGCGCCGCCGTCGCCGAGGTCCGCGAGGTGGGCCGTCGGATCGCCGGCCTCCAGCGCCCGGGCGGCGATCTCGACCGCGTTGGCGACCATCGCGCCCACATAGCGCTTGGCGCCGGAAAGCTCCGGCGCGATCTCGGCGCGGTAGGTCTTGAGCGCGGTCTCGAGCAGCTCCCTGGATGTCTTGCTCGCCTCGGCCATTGGCTTATCCCTTGGCCGCCTCGAGCGCGTCGATGTCGCAGAGCGCGTCATATTCCATCTCGGACGCCATCATGCCGGTCAGCAGCAGCTCGAGGGACTCCTCCCTGCCCGAGCTGTGCCGCTCGCCCTGCAGCAGCGCCACCACCGCCCAGCGCGCCGCCGCCATGATCTCCCAATAGGGCACGATCGCGGGGTCGATGGGGCTGTCGGATACGCCGTCATAGCCGCGGTAGAACGCCTGCCGGCTGCCGATGCCGCCCGCCTCGCGCTCATCCGCCCCGAACCGCCAGCAGCGGGCGCAGAACCAGCCCACGTCCTCGTGCGGATCCCCCCAATGGGAAAACTCCCAGTCGAGGATGGCGGTGAGCGCGCCCTTTTCAACCATGTAGTTGCCGGTGCGGTAGTCGGAGTGGCAAAGCACGATCAGATCGCTTGCGGGCGCGTTGGCGGCGAGCCAGGCGAGCACGTATTCGAGCGCGGGATGGGCCTCTGCCAGGTGATCGTCGAGGTGGCGCCGCATGGTCTCGATCTGGGCCAGCGCCGGGTGCTTGGGCGGCTCGCCCAGAAAGGCGAGGTCGGCGCGCGGCGGGCGGATCGAATGGATTCTGGCGAGCTCGGCACCTAGGCGCTCGGTCAACGCCTCGCCGAACGCCGCGATGTCGGGATCGCGCACGATTCTGCGTCCCTGGGCGATGCCGGAGGCGAAACCGGTGATCATGAAGGGCGCGCCGATGACGGCGTGGTCGTCCGACTGGGCGACCGGCTCGGGGACGGCGACGCCCGCCTCATAGGCCGCCGCGATGCAAGCGAACTCCTGATGCTTCTCGTGGCTCAGCGAGACGCCGGAAGGCGCGTCGGTGCGCAGCACCCAGTCGTGCTCGCCCGCGCGCGGTCCGCCCTCGACCTCGGCGCCGAGGCGCCAGTTCTCGCCGATGGCGCCGCCGGCCAACAGCTCGACGGGTCCCAGCGCGACGCGGGCCGCGCCGAGCTCGGCGGCGAGCCAGGCCTCGAGCGTGCCGAGATCGCCGGGGTCGAGGGTGCGGGCGCGGTCGGCCAGCCCCATCACGCCCCCCAGGTCCAGAAGTCGCTGCCCTGGTTGGCGTAGAAGCGCGCCAGCACCATCTTGTGCACCTCGTCGGCGCCGTCGACCAGGCGCGCCTGGCGGGCGTAGCGGTAGACCCATTCGAGGACGGTGTCCTTGGAATAGCCGCGGGCGCCGGTGAGCTGGATGCAGGTATCGGCCGCCTTGTGCAGCGTGTCGGCGACGTGCACCTTGGCCATGGAGACTTCCTTGCGCGCGTAATCGCCCTGGTCGAGCGTCCAGGCGGCCTGCATCACCAACAGCCTGCCGATCTGGATCTCGTAGGCGAGTTGGCCCATCTTGAGCTGCACGGATTCGTGATCGGCGAGCTTCACGCCGAAGGCCTCGCGCTCGTCGATATAGGCCTGGGCGATCTCCATGCAGCGCTTGGCGAGACCCAGCCAGCGCATGCAATGGGTGAGGCGCGCGGGGCCCAAGCGGACCTGGGTGACGCGCAGCCCGTCGCCCACCTCCATCAGCCGGTCCTCGTCGGGGATCTCAAGCCCGTCGAAGACGAGCTCGCAATGGCCGCCATGCTCCTCCGGCCCCATGATCGGGATCCGCCGCTTGAGCTCCCAGCCCGGCTGGTCGGCGTCGAACAGGAAGGCGGTGAGCCCGCGGCGCTCGTCGTCGGAGGTGCGCGCGATCAGGATGAAATAGCGCGCCCAGCCCGCCCCGGTGATGAACCATTTGTGGCCGTGCACCACCCATTTGTCGCCCTTCTTCTCGGCGCGGGTGCGCATCATGCCGGGATCGGAGCCGCCGCCGGGGTGGGGCTCGGTCATGGCGAAGGCGCCGCGGATCTTGCCCTCGATGGTGGGG